>SXWC01000123.1 GCA_005789975.1 Planctomycetaceae bacterium | reverse complement strand
GGTGCCGATGTCGCCGAAACAGCCGGCGGCCCCGCTCTTCGTGGGATCGGTCCGCCAGGCCGCCTGCTTCTGCCCCTCGGACTCGAGCCTGGTCCGCAGCCAGCCCTGGATGTATTCGGCGCGGATGGCCTGGATCTCGCCGAGTTCGCCCGCGAGGATCATCTCCCGCGCCTGCCGCACCAGCGGGTAGCCGGTGTAGTTGTGCGTGACCACGAACACCACGTTCGAATCCGCCACGATCCGCGCGAGTTCCTCGGCCTCCGCGAGCGTGAGCGTGAGCGGCTTGTCGCAGACCACGTGAAATCCCGCCGCGATGATCGCCTTCGCGACGGGAAAGTGCATGTGGTTGGGCGTGGCCACGGTCACGAAGTCGATTCGCCGCTCCGCGGGGAGGGCCCGCTCTCGGTCGAGCATCTCCTGATAGGAGCCGTAGGCCCGCTCGGGATCGATGTCGTAGTCGGCGGCGCTCGCCTTGGCCCGCGCGGGATCGCTCGAGAGCGCACCGGCCACGAGCGCCGCGCGGTTGTCGAGCACGGCGGCCGTGACGTGCACCCGGCCGATGAAAGAGCCCTGACCGCCCCCCACGATCCCCATCCGCAACTTCCTGCCGAGCGTGTCATTGGTGGCCATCGCCGTTCCCCTCACATGGTTCCGGCCGTCCTGCCGCCGGTTCGGGCCGGCACTGCTTGCGGACGGCTCCGGGGCGAAGCGTAACACACACCAGCCCGCGTCGGCAGCGGGCGGCTGGTTGCGGGCCGCGCCCGCCGGGACATAGGATGCCCGGCGAGGGGCGATGCTTCGCCCCGTCTCGTGGAACCGCCGTGCGGCGGCATCTGGTGATGGGCTTTCAGGATCGCGGCTACTACGGCGATCGCCGCTCCACGTTCGCGTCGGAGTGGACCGCCGTCAACGCCATCATCGCCCTCAACGTCGCGCTCTGGCTGGCCAACTTCATCCTCACGGGCGATCTGTTCCGCGAGTTCTTCTCGCTGCAGGTGTCGCTCAACGATCTGCTTTGCCTGCGGTCCGATCTGCCGCAACACCTCTGGCGGTTCTGGTCGCTGCTCACCTACGGCTTCCTCCACGATGGCCCGAGTCTCGAGTCGCCGAACAACCAATACTCGCCGATGCACCTGCTCTTCAACATGCTCACGCTCTGGTTCTTCGGCCGTGAGCTCGAGGATCTGATGGGGCGGGGGGAGTTTCTGCGGTTTTACTGCGCCGCGATCGTGTTCGCCGGCGGAGCCTGGGTGGTGGGCGAGGGCTTCGGCGGCATGGGGGGCCGGCTCGTCGGCGCCTCCGGGGGGGTGATGGCCGTGCTCGCGGTGTTCGTCTGGCATTTCCCGCGGCAGACGGTGCTCATCTACGGCGTGCTGCCGGTGCCCGTCTGGGCGCTGGGCCTTTTGTATCTCGTCTCCGACGTCCGCGGCGCGGCGGGGGGCAGCGGCAACGTAGCCCACGTGGCCCATCTCGGCGGTGCGGTCTTCGGGCTGCTGTATGCCTGGCGGGGATGGAGCCTCGAAGATCTCACCGGCCTGCCCGCCAGGCTGCTGAAACGCCGGCCGCGGATGCGGGTCGTGCGGCCCGATGACGACACCCTCGGCCCGGGCGGGCAGGCGGGACGACCGGGTGGCGACTCCCGCCTCGACGAGGAGGTCGATCGGATCCTCGAGAAGATCAGTCGCACCGGCGAAGGCAGCCTGACGGCGAACGAACGGGACACCCTCACCCGCGCGAGTCGCCGGCTCAAGGACCGCAACAGGTCGTGATCCCCCGCGACGGGCGACCTCTGCCACCCGCAGAAAAACTCCGCACGTCGAAGCGAGAGCGCATCCAGGTTCCATGGAGCAACGGCTCGGGGGCGGCAGAAGTCGCCGCTCCGCGGTCCTCCGGATTGTCGCCGGGGCGAGGATACGCCCAAACCGGGGCGAGGATACGCCCAAGCCGGGGCGAGGATACGCCCAAGCCGGGGCGAGGATACGCCCAAGGCTCCTCGAGCGTTCGCCGACCCCCTCGCCGACCCCTTCCAATGTGCCGCATCGTCGCCAGAGCGATCCCGAAAACGCTCTAGCGGATCGTGGCGGCCGGCAGGGCGGCGGTGCGGGCCTGCAACGACTTCAGCCGCAACTGGTCGATCAGGCCGACCACTTCCGCAAACATCTTCTCGTCGACATGGCCGGAGAGCACGCCCTGCGGGCACCCGCGGGTGTCGAGGAGGACGATGTTGGGCTCGTTGGGCACGATGCCGAACCGCTGCCGCATCGTGTCCTCGAAATCGAGCCAGACTGACACGTGCTGCGACTCCTTGCGGAACCGGGAGCGGACGACCGTCTCGAGGGCCTTGGGCACCTCCGGCAGGCAGGCGACGGGGATCACGTGCACGTCGGGCGGCGCGAGGCCCGCCGGCCAGCCGGCGAGACCGGTCACCGGCTGCCGCGACCACTCGTGGGCCGCGGCCTGCCCAGACGTCGGGTGAAACCGCAGATGCAGCTTCCGCCCCAGTTCGAGCGACTCCTCGGCCCCTTTCCGTTCCGCGTAGACGAGGACGACGACATCCCCCTGCATCCGCAGCGTCTCGTGGCGGTTCTTGAACTGGTCCTCCATGGCGATGTTGACCACACGCTCGACCTCGTTGGCGAGGGTCGGCGCCGCCAGGGCGACCAGCAGGAGGAGCGGCGCCATTCGACCCACGAAGACGGTCATGAAAAAACCCTCGTCCACGAAACCACCGCGGGGAGGTACCACGCGGCACGCCTGCGGCACAACTGCGATCCACCCGCTCGAGCGACTCACGCGGCCAGGATTCCCTCCTCGTCCGGCGCATCCGCCGCCTCCTGCCCCCCTTCACGCCCGCGGGGCAGCAGGGCGGCGAGACTCGCCGGCAGAAACACGAGCGACGTCACCGTGCAGGTGGTCACGCCCAGCGTGAGCAGGCGGCCGAGGCTCTCGAGCCCGCGATGGCTCGCCACCATCAGCGCACCGAAGCCGAGGATCGTCGTCAGGGCGTCCACGAGCACGGAGTTGGCCGTCGAGGCGCTGATCCGGTAGGGCCCCGGCCGCTCGAGGGCGTCATGCACGATGTGCACGCCGTAATCGACGGCGATCCCGAGGATGAGCGGAATGCCGATCAGGTTGGCCGGGTTGAGGTCGATGCCCCCGAGGCCCATCAGGCCGAGCGTCTGCAGGAGTCCCATGGCCAGGGGCAGTGCCGCCAGAAGCGCGTATTTGATCGAACGGAAGTCGAGCCAGAGCACGACGAGAATCACCGCCAGCGCGGAGAGGCCGGCCTGTTCGTAGCTCCGCTTCATCTCCAGTGACGCCTCGTAGGCCTGCAGCGGGTTGCCGGTGGCGCGGGGATCGACGCTCCGCACCTCGCGGACGAACTTTTCGAGCGATTCGAAGTTCCAGATGTCACCCCGGCCGTAGATCTTGAGGAGATGGCGGCCGCTCGAGCCGACGAACCGTTCCACGAGGCTCGGCGGCAGGTCGTCGAGCGCGGGGGGCTCGGGGTTGGCGACGCCCGAGAGCGCGTGGAGCCGGGTCAAAAGGTCGCCGGCCGCCCGCTGCTGGAAGGTGGCGATCGCTCGGTAGCACTCCTCGGGCCCCTTCCGCCGCAGGCTGTCACGGGCCCGCTCGAGGTGCCATGCCGTCCGGAGGCCGCCGGACCGCTTCGATGACTCCCCCTGCGCCCACGCCAGCGTCTCGCCGAGCGCGTCGAGCCGATCGACCGGAATCTCGGGCGGTCGTTCGGGGAGCGTGGCCAGCCGGCCGCGGATCCGCTCGATGAACGGCCGCTTGAGTTCCTCGTCGGTGGGCAGGAGCGATGCGATCTCGTCGACCCGCTCGACACACGGCAGGAGCATCAGTTTCGCCTTGCGTTCGAGCAGCTGCTCCCGCGAGTCGGCGATCGAGAGGGCGTACCAGACGCTCTGGTCGCACTCCTCGAGGAGCTTCTTCTCCACGGCGACGCTCTCGAGCCCTTCGGCCTGCATGTTGAGGAGGTTGTGGTCGTAGCGGAGTTCGTGCAGGCCCCCGGCCAGCGCCATGGTGCAGGCGACCGCCGCGAGAATCACGATTCTGGGGTGCCGGAAGACCGGCTGCAGCCAGGCATGGACCGGCACCGGCTCGGGGATCCGCCGGAAGAGCGGGCCACGATCGACGAGGGCCACCACCGCGGGCAGGACGAGCAGTTCGGCCATGCAGCA
The DNA here is from genome assembly GCA_005789975.1 of Planctomycetaceae bacterium. The sequence goes on along the minus strand of SXWC01000123.1, from coordinate 16,031 downwards.
GAGGAGGATGCCGCCCCCGGCGATCATGCCCAGTTCCGCCACGCCCACGAAGCTCGTGAGCGCCGCCGCGAAGAAGGCCACCGCCGTCGTGATCGCGCCGGTGAGGATCCCGGGCCCGACGCTCCCGCTCGTCTCCAGGAGGGCCTCGCTCCATCCCATCCCGCGCCGCCGCTGCTCCAGGTAGCGGCCGATGTAGTAGGTGCCGTAATCGATGCCGACGCCGATCATCGTCACCGTGAAGGTGACACTGAGAATGTTGAGATGACCCACGCTGGCCGTCGCCCAGGCGAAAGCCCAGGCCATGCCGATCGCGAGCACGCCGTTGGCCATGAGGGCGTGCCGCACGCCGCCGAAGCCGGCGATGATCACGACCACGACGGCCGCCATCGACAGCACGCTCGCCCAGACCATCGACTGCTGGCTGGTCCGCATCTCGTCGTCCTCCATCACCGGCAGGCCGGTGAGGCCGGTCGAGATTCCGGGATGCCGCGAGCCCACGTCGGCGATGATCCGCCGGAGTTCGTCGGTCGCCTTCGAGGCGCCGGCAAACCCCCCCTTCTCCTTCGTGAGCCGCAGGAGCACGAATCCGAGCTTGCCGTCCTTGGCGAGGAGATGCTCGCTGGAGAGGTCGCGGAGGGTCGAGAGCGACTCCGGCATGCTGGGCCACGGCGAGACGTAGTCGAGGCTGCGCGACTCGCCCGTTTGCGGCGCGTCGATGCCGGCCACGAGGCTCTCGACGTAGCGCTCCAGGGCGGCGGCGGGAGGCTCGTCCCGCGGCCCCTGCGGCGACGCGCCGGCCACCATCTGCCCCGCGAGTCCGCCAACCATCGTGCTCACCTTCAGCTGCGACCAGCCGCCGTCGAGGATCGGCTGGGTCCGCTCGATGAAGCGGTCGATGTCGGCGAGATCGGCGGGCGAGAGGTAGTGCAGACCCTTGGAACGGATCTTGGAGAGATCGACCTCGTGCAGCACCGAGCGAAACAGCGACTCCTGCCGCGCGACCTCGCGGGAGACCTCCTGAAGCACGGCGATCACACCCTCCCGGGATTCCCCCTCCACGACGACGACGGCGTCGTCGTCCTCGCCGAACTCCCGGATGTAGTCGATCCAGAGCTTGTTGTATTCGCTCTCCGGATCGAGCAGATCGACGCGGCTCACCTTGTAGCCGAGATGGCGGGCGGTCCACGCCCCCGCGGCCACGGCCGAGAGGATCGCGACCATCACCACCGTGAGCGGATATTTCAGGCAGACCCGCGTCCATGCCACCAGCGCCCGGCCCAGCAACCCTTTGGGGTGCGGACGCGGGGCGTCACTTCGCCGCTCGTCTTCGGGATCTCGGTCGTGGGGCATCAAAGAACGTCCTGGCGGTCCACCGGGCAGACTCGACGCCGGACCGGGGCGGGATCGTAGGGAACCTGCGGCAGCGGGCCAAGGCCCGATCGCGGCCGTCTTGGCAGGGCTGGCAAACGGGGCAAGCGGCCTGGAACCGCTGCGGAAATATCTGGCCCGGAGCCGTGCCGCAGACCGAATACCTTTCCCAGGCGGCACCGCACGCGGGTGCCGGCGAGGGTGGGACAGGGGGGATTTCGACCATGACCGTGCGGTTTCACGCGCTTGTATGCCTGGGGATTCTGGTCATGCCCGGGCTCACGGCAGCGGCCCGCGGCTCCGGTGATTCCGGCCTCGCCGCCGGTGTCGCGGCCACGGTCGCCGATGCCGGCTCGTCGAGCCGTGAGACCCGCAACCGGGCCACCGCGGAAGTGCCGTTGGATCGCATGGCGCCCGTCGAACGGCAGATCGCCGAGCAGGCGATCCGTCAGACCACGCTCTACCGCCATCTCCCTCGGGCCAGCGTCACCTGCGACGCTGCGCTGCTCGACTTCGTGCTCACGAAGCCCGAGACGCTCGTCGATGTGTGGCGCGTGCTGGGCATCAGCCTGCTCGCACTCGATCCGGCCGGACCCGGCCGGTGGCGACTCTCCGACGGCTACGGCACGGTGGGCACCGTCCGCCTGCTGCACCACGAACGCGACGGACGCGGTGGCCTCTACGTGTTTCATGGTCGGGGCGCCTACGACGGTCCGCTCGCCCCCAAGCAGCTCACCGGCTCGTGCCTGATCGTGCTGAGGCACTCCGCCGATCCGACGGCGGCCGCGGGCCGGCCGCGGCAGACGGTGCAGATCGACGCGTTCCTCGACGTCGATGGTCTGGGCCTCGAGATCGTCACCCGCACCCTCCAGCCGCTGATTGTCCGATCGGCCGCGATCAACCTGCACGAGATCAGCCTCTTCGTGTCGCAGTTCTCCGCCGCCGCCGCCCGCAATCCGGCGGCCGTGGCCCGACTGGCCGACCGCATGACGCGGACGGAGCCGCAGGATCGCCGCACGCTCGTCGCACTCGCGTCCGGTCGAAACGGCGGGTCATCCCCGGCCCAGTCAACGAGGCCCGTCGAAGACGACGTGCAGGCGGAACTCGCCGCCCGCTGGATGAACGCCGACCAGCTCGAAGCCCTGCAGCGCCGCTGACGCACCCGGGAAGACCGGAGCAAGTGGGACGGGGAACGGGGACCGCCCGCAGCGGGCCGTGATCGGGCAGCTGCCCTGCGACACCCGCGATGGGGGCTTTGCGACAGAGCGGTCGCCGCCGACGAAGCCGCCCGGGCTACTGGGTCGAGTCGGGCCGGACGGTGGGGGCGGGCACCGACGCGATCCGCACCCGCGCCTCCGACGCGACGAGATAGGGCCGCTTGTATTCCGGCATGTAGCCGCGGGCACCGCGGACCGACACCTGCTGGCCGACGAGAGGCCCGAGATTCACACCCGACTGCGGCGTGACGAATGCGAGCACGTTGTTGCCCTCGTCCACGACGGCCCAGCGGGGGGCGTCGGGACGCCGCGAGATCACGGTGGCGAGCCGGCCGGTGGCCTCCATCTGGTCGGGCGGCGTCCATGTCGGCTGCCCGCCCGCCGGCCGGCCGCCGGGCAACACCCCGGGCCGGATGGGCCGCGGCCCGAGCGAGGACAGGCTCGACCACATCCCTCCCAGCCGCAGCGGTTCGGCGGCGTCAGCGGGGCTCGCCGCGAGGCTCTGCTGACGACCCTGGATCGCCTCGAATCGCGAGAGCCGTGCGTCGATCGCCTGGGCTCGCGTGCGGTCAGCCTCAGCCGTCGCGCGGGTCGATGCCAGCCGCAGCCGTTCCCGCAGCGGCGCCAGGTTCCAGTTCGCGCTCGGACCTGTCACCGCCAATGAGAGCGCCAGATCGATGTCGGCCAGTTCGTCGCCCGACGCGGCGGCGGCCCCGGCGCTCACGGCCGGCGGCGGTGTCGCGGCCGCGGTGCGATCGAAGACATTGGTGCCCCGCGGCAGCCAGCCGGCCAGGAGCCGGCTCATCCCGCTCGGCGGTTCCTCCGGCGGGGCGGCCGCGTGCTCAGCGTCAAACTCCGCGACAGCCTGGGTCACGGCAGTCCCCGCGTCACGAATCGCCTCGATCGCCTCGCCGGCGGCGGCCAGCCCGCCGCCCGGCAGCGGGTCGGCCGGCGCCGTCGCCAGCGCCGGGGGCAGGGCGAGATCGCCGCCCCATGCCCAGCGAAACTCTCCCGCAGGCGGCTGGATCCGTACCCAGTCGCCGGCATGCCGACCCTCGGCGATCCGCACCCGCTCGATGATCGTGACCCGCTCGCCGGCCTCGAGGGGCACCTGGGTGACGTGCCGCAGATCGTTGAGCTGCGACCCGATCCGCGCCACGGTGGCGTCGGTGACGACGACTCCCGCCGCCGGATCGGCCTGCTCGTCGGACCGCACGTCGCGAGCAAGCACCCAGCTGAAGCTCCCCTTCACGGGCCGCACGGCACAGTAGCCGGATGCGTCGATCGACCAGACCTCGACCTCGGTGCCGGCGACGAGTCGCTCGGTTGGATAGAAGTCGTCTCCGGGACCGCAGCGGAGGTAGGTGTGGTTGGCGGCGACCGGCACGACGACGGGCAGCAGCGGCGACGAGGGAACCGTCTCGTCGGCCGGCGCGATGCCGCCGATCATGAACGCCGTCACGAGCGATGTCATCAGCCGGGCGGCCACAAGGGCGCAGCGTCGTGCCGGAAGCGATCGCGTCGGTGTGAATATGAACGTCATCGCCGCATCCATCCTTGGACACCGGCTCCACCAAAAAAAGCGCGTAGACGAGGCTTGGGCGTCCTCGTCTACGCGCTGCGTTCGGGCCGCCGGAGCCGCCCTGCCAGACCCCTTGTAGACCAGCCGGGGCGAAGGCTCAAGCCTCGAATTCGGGAGGCTCTTTTCGCCCGGAAAGATCCGCTTCCCGGCCCTGGAAAATCGCCTCATGCCGGGGATTTGCCGCCGTCGCGGCGGCCCGGGAAATCTGCGTCGACTCGAGAGCATGCCGCGGGGGGTGGGCCGCGGCGCCAGCATCCGACTGCCAGCAACGGCCGGCCGGCGATCACCAACGCTCGACGGGACGGTCGAGCACCTCCCGCAGCAGGATCAACTGCCGGAGGGCGAGCGGGTTTTGCAGCAGGGTCTTCAGTTCGAGGGGGGACGCGGGGTGTTGAAGCACCGCCCTGCCTTCGGCGTCGGATCCGCCCGGGGCCGGTGGGGGTGCAAGATGGGGCAGCTGCCGGTCGAACACGTCGTGCACATGCCGGGCGACATCCGCGCCGCCGGCCCGCGTGCCGAGCTGCCGCTCGGCCACCGGCTTCTCACGCACCGCAGGCACCGCAGGAGCATCGCGGCGGCCCGCCGCCTCGCGCGGCCGCTGACGGGGCCGTGACGGCGCGGCGGTGGCAGGCCGCGGCAAGGGCGCGGGCCCGCCGGACCGCCGGAGAAACTCCTCGACCTGCAGCTCGAGTTCCGATCGCGCGGCATCGGCCGCGGCGGGCCCACCGGCGGCGACAGGCGGCGGTCGTACCGGCCGGGGCGGCTCAGGCTGCTTCGGTCCACCCGCTCCGGCCACCCTGCGGATCACGCCCACGACCTGCGACACGATCCAGAAGATGACAAACAACAGGGGCAGGAGCCCCTCGAGCCAGTCGATCCCGGCGGCGAACAGCGGCGTGATGACGGCGGACGGCATCGCTGGCTCCCTTGAGTGCTCCTTGAGTGCTACTGCGCCGTGGCGATCGACGGGGTCGCCGTGCCGCCGGCGATCGTCCGCCGCATGTCGGTGTCGGCCTGCAGGTTTCGCAGCTTGTAGTAGTCGAAGATGCCGAGTTGGCCGGAGGTCAGCGAGTCGGCCACGGCCTTGGGCACCTCCGCCTCGGCCTGCACGAGCCCGGCGCGGCTCTCCTCGATGCTCGCGATCATCTCCTGCTCCTTCGCCACGGCCATCGCCCGACGACCCTCGGCATTCGCGCGGGCCACGCGGGTGTCGGCCTCGGCCTGATCGGCCTGCAGGCGGGCGCCGATGTTGGCCCCCACGTCGATGTCGGCGATGTCGATCGACACGATCTCGAACGCGGTGTTGGACTCGAGGCGGCGGGCGAGCACGGTCTTCGAGATCACGTCGGGGTTTTCGAGCACGTCGCTGTGCCGCTCGGCCGAGCCGATCGCCGAGACGATGCCTTCGCCGACGCGGGCGATGATCGTCTCTTCGGTGGCGCCGCCGATGAGCTGGTAGAGGTTGGTCCGCACGGTGACCCGGGCCTTCACCTTGAGTTGGATGCCGTTCTTGGCGACGGCGTCGAGCGACTCACGGCCGCTGTTCTTGCCCGGGCAGTCGATCACCTTGGGATAGACGCTCGTCTGCACGGCCTCGCGGACGTTCCGACCGGCCAGATCGATGGCGGCGGCCCGTTTGAAGTCGAGTTCGGTGATCTTCGCCTTGTTGGCCGCGATCAATGCCTGCACCACCAGCGGCACGCGGCCGCCGGCGAGATAGTGCGACTCGAGCGCCTGCGACGTCAGCCCGGTGGAATCGCCGAGGCCGGCCTGCACCGCCATGATCTTGCTCCGCACGATCACCGCCGGATTGACCTTCTTGAAGCTCATCGCCACCAGATCGAAGAGTCCGATCCCGGCACCCGACGCGACCGACTGCACCCAGAGCCGGAGATACCGGGCGAGGACGACGAACACGACGAGCAGGGCGAACACGCCCGCCCCGAGGACGATCAAGGTCACAAGTGGCATCGTTCAGCTCCGGAACATGGGGCACGCGGCAGGCCGCCGGCGGACTCAAGACTGTTTCGGCGGGGCGGCGGAGTCAAGTTTCGCGGCGGGCGGCGTGTTTCCACCCCCTGCCCCCCGCCCGAGCGCGTCGAAGTCGAAGGCCTCGAGCGCCTCCTCCAGATGCCGCGGTACCGCCGGCGGCGCGGCAGTCGGCTCCGCATCGGGGGCTGCGGCAAGCGGGACGACGGCCGGCGGCACGACCCGGAGGCGGACGATGAGCGCCGTTCCCTGCAGGCCCACGGCCTCGATCGACTCCCCCTGCGTGATCGGCCCGCTCTCGCTCAGGGCGGTGCGTTCGACGCCGTCGATCTCGATCGTGCCCCACGGCAGCAGATCGCCGGTGGCGCGGCCGGTCCGGCCCACGAGGTCGCGGAGGATCGCCCGCCTATCGGCGTCGGGCACCACGTCGTCGGGCTGCGGCGGGGGGGGCAGCACCCGGCGACCGAGCGGCGTGTGGGGAAAGACGCGAAACGCCCCCGCCAGCGCCACGGGGGCCGCCACGCAGGTCGCCGCCAGCGTCACGGTGCCGACCCACGGCCCCTGCTCGACGAACGCGGTCGCGACACCGGCACCGAGCGCCACGACGCTCAGAAACCCGAGCACGCCCCCCGACGGCACGAACACCTCGAGCACCAGCATGCCGAGGCCGATGGCCACCAGCGCGACGATCCACGCGGCGGCTGTCATGAGGCTGCCACCGCCCTCACGCAGATCCGCCCGCCGCGGACCTCGACGACCTCCACGGCCGTCCCGGGCTCGATCAGGATTCCATCGCTGACGACGTCGCGGATCGTCCCGCCGATCCGCGCCTTGCCGGCGGGGGCGAGCCGGGTCGTCGTGGTACCCGATGCGCCGACCAGTTCCTCGGGGGCCTCGCTGCGAAGCGTGTCCTCCCCCGGCGGTTCGAGGAGCACGTTCTTCAAAAACGGCGTCGCCGGCAGCCAGCGGTGCACGAAGACGCCGAGCAGCGTCACTCCCGCCGCCGCGCCGAGGATGCCGAGGAGCGACCACTGCATCTGTCGGATCTGGTAGTCGTTGGCCGGAAGCACGAACGACTGGCTGGCGAGCACGATCGACGAGATCACCAGCAGCCCACCGCCCAGGCCGAGGACGCCGAAGCCGGGCAGCACGAAGATCTCGGCGGCCACGCAGAAGATGCCCGCGACAAAGAGCATCACCTCGAGCCAGCCGGACGTGCCGTTGAGGTATTGGCTCCAGAAGTAGACGATGAATGCCACCATCGACACGAACCCTCCGAGGCCGACGCCGGGGGTCTTGAGCTCGATGTAGAGTCCTGCGCCGCCGATCAGGAGGAGCAGCCAGGCGAGGCTCGGGCTGGCAAGCGCCTCGAGCAATTTGTCGGACCAGCCCGGCTCGGCCAAGGCGATCTCGCCGTCGAGTCCGTAGGCCTTGCGCACGCCCTCGGCATCATCGACGACGTGGGTCGCGAGGGCGAGTTCTTCGGCGCGGCGTCCGTCGAGCTGCAGGGGGGCCGTGCCGATCTGCTCGCCGAGTTCCCAACTCTCGCGGTCGTCGCGGGACGCGAGTTCCTCGGCGGTGAAGTGGTCGACCCGACCCGTCCCCTGTTCGACGGCGCGGCGGACCTCCAGACCGGGAACCACGAGGGCGGCGGGCAGGGACCAGCTTCGATCGCGAAGTTTCGCCACGCCGCCCCGCCAGGCAGCAACCACCGACTCGGCCTTGCGGCCGCCGATCGTGGCCGCCCCCTCGCCGCCGATCACGCCGCCGGGATGCATCACGAGCTCGTCGCAGGCCGCCGCGACGAGGGCGGCGTCGCCCCGCGCCTCCCGCGGCACGTAGGCCACCGTCCGCACGCTCCCCGGGTCGAGGCTGGCCAGCCAGTTGGCGAGCCCGAGACTCTGCTCGGGCGAGCCGCCGGCGCTGTCGATCCGCAGCCAGATGAAGTTCGCTCCATCGGCGATGGCCCGCTCGATCCGACTGCGGAGCCGTGCCACCGCCTCGGGCGTGACCAGGCCTGTCAATGCCACCCGCACCGGCCTCCAGCCGCCGGCGAGCGATGGATCGGCGGCCAGTGCCTGCTCGGGCACGCCGAGTCCCCGGGCAAGTTCGGCCGGTGTGCGGGCCAGCAGCCGCACGAATCCCAGCCCGCGGCCCCGGCGACCGTCGAACGACACGGGAACCGGACGCAGCTCCTCCACCGCGAGCACCGCCACCTTTTTGCGGAGGGCGACGAGATCCCGCTCCTCGATGAACTGTTCGCCTTCGTCGGTCGAAACCCGGGCCACACGCGCCGCCGGATCGACGAGCGCCACCGCCACCGCCGGCGGCACGGTCCGCCGCCGCGACGCCACCTGCGTGTAGGCCGCCCGCATGGCGTCATCGACCACCGGCTCGGTCACATTGGCGGGGCCGAGCACCGCGTCCGGGGCCATCGCGATCTCGTCGCAGGCCAGTGCCACGAGCACGGCGTGGCCCGTGGCCCCGTCGGGCAGCCAGGCCACCGTCTTCACGGCGGCCAGCCGCGGATCGGTGAGGAATCGCGCCAGCTCGAGGGAGCGACCGAAATCGCTGCCCCCGGCCGACTCGCCATCGGTCGCGTCGAACCGCAGCACCAGCGTGCCACGCTCCTCCGCCGTGCCGCGAAGGCGGCCGAGTTGCCGCACCACGGCGGCCTCGACCTGCGTGTCGCGGGTGCCGGTGATCGGGAGGCGAACGGGGATCACGACCGTCGCGGCCGCGGCCGCCGGCAACACGGCCGCAACGGCGGCCCACGCGGCGCAGAGGCTGATGAGCCGGCAGAAGGCGGAACCGAGCCGCATGGAACCACTCCGGCGTGAACGAGCCGGGCAAATTCTAAGTCACATGCCGCCGGAGTCAAAAAAACGGTCGCCGCCCTCTATACTGCCCCCCATGAGCACCTCCCCGGTCACGCCGGTCACACGGCAACTCGTCGATCTCGTCGGCACGCGGGCCCTCAAGCGGGGCACGTTCCGCCTCGCATCCGGACGCGAGGCCAGTTTCTATCTCGACGCCAAACAGGTCGTCCTCGATTCGCATGGCGCGATGCTCGTGGGTCGGGCGATCCTCGAACGGCTGCGGTCGTTCGGGCCGCTGCCCCATGCCGTCGGCGGCATGGCGATCGGGGCCGATCCCGTCACGGGCGCCGTGGTCACGATGGCGGGGGTCGAGGGAGTGCCCCTCAAGGGGTTCATGGTCCGCAAGGAAGCCAAGGGGCACGGTCTCCAGAAATACATCGAGGGTCCCGTCGAGCCGGGGCAGCGGGTGGTGATCGTGGAAGACGTGGTCACGACCGGCGGCTCATCGCTTCTGGCGATCGACCGGGCCGAGGAGTTTGGCCTCGTCGTGGAACGGCTCGTCGCCGTCATCGACCGGCTGGCCGGTGCACGCGAGGCTTTGGCCGCCCGCGGGATTCCGCTCGAGTCGCTCGTCACGATCCGTGACCTCGGCATCGAACCCGACGCGGCCTGACGGTTGCTTGCCCCGGCACACGGTGCGGGCATAGGCTTGCCTGCGGTGGCAAGGCCGTATGGATCGGCAGACCCCGAGGATCCCTGCGCATGCGGCCGTTTCCGAAGGCAGTGCTCGGGATGATGGCTGCCGTGGCATCCACGGCTCTGGCCGTCGCCGCCGCGGGGCCCGTCGATGCGGAAATCGACGCCCTGATCGCGCAGCTCGGCGACGCCGACTTCGCCGTTCGCGAGACCGCCACCGCCAGGCTCGCCGCCCTCGGGGACAAGGCCTCCGACGCGCTCCTCGCCGCCGCGGACACCCAAGCCGACCTGGAGGTCGCCCTGCGGGCGCGGTGGCTCGTCGAGTCGCTGCCCCTGGCACTGGCCGACGACCCCCCCGACGTCACCGCCCTGCTCGACCGCTTCGCCCGCAGCGATCTCGACGAACGCGTGCAGATCATGCATCGTCTCCTGCGACTCGACGACGATGCGGGCATCGAGCCGCTGGCGCGGATCGTGCGGCTCGAGCGGACCGACTCCGGCTCGCGGATCGCCGCGGCACTGCTGGCCCGCGAATGGCAGCCGGACGACCCGGTCTGGCCGGGGCTCCGCGATCGGATCACCGCCGGCCTCGGCCAGAGCGGACGAACGACCGCGCGGCTGCTCCGCGCCATCATCGACTGCTCCCGGGCCGATTCCCCCGCGGCGACGGACGTGGCGGTCAAAGCGGCCTCCGCCGCCGTCGAATCGCTCGCCGGGCCGGAGACCGAAGCGGCCGCCATCCCCGCGGACGAAGACCCGGCCGTGGCCTCGCTCGGCCGGGCGAAGACGCTGCGAATCTTCCGCCGTTGCCTGGCCGCGATGCTCATCGCGGCGGGCAGGCAGACCGAAGCCCTCGCGCAAGCCGAGCTGCTGTTTGCCGCGTGCGCCGATTCCGCTTCCGAGGAGGAACTCCTCGCGACGGAGCTCCTCTGGCTCACCACTCATGGTCTCCCCACCGCCGTCGATCTGCTGAGTGACCGGCTCGACGTCGGCGACCCTGGGTTTTCGCCGCTCGTCGGCTATGCGGCCGCCGTCACCTGGCGGCAACGAGGCGACGAACCGCGGGCCGCGATCCTCGCGGAGCGTGCCCATGGGCGGCTCGGCGCCGAGGACGCCGATTCGGGCGAGCGGCTGCAGGCCGCGATGCTGCTGGCCCGCTGGGGCGCGGCCGACTGGGCCGACCGCGAATACAACGGCCTCCTCGACGCGCCGGAGATCTCGGCGGGCGAGTTCGCCCTCGCCGGCATCCTCTGCTCCGAGTTCCTCCACGAACAGCGGCGCGACGCCGAAGCCGCCGCCCTGCTCCGCCGCGTGCTCGAGGGCCGCGATCCGGACGACGGCGACGACATGGATCAAATCCTGATGCGGCTCGAGCGGGATCCCCGGGCGGTCCGGTCGCGGATGCTCTTTTTCGCCGCATGCGCGCAGGCCGCCGGCGGCGACGCGGCCGAGGAACGCCGGATGCTCGAGGAATCGCTGCGGGTCTACGGCAAAGACATCGACTCGCTGATCGCCTGCTACCGGCTCTCCGTCGGTTCACCGGAGAAGCATGCCGATGCCAGGTCGCGGGTCGCCCGTGCGCTCGAGCAGATCGACGAGGAGATCCAGGCCCTGCCCGACGACGCGAACGGCTACAACGAATACGCCTGGCTCGTCGCCAACACCGAAGGGGACATCCGCAAGGCGATCCGCTACTCGAAGCGGTCGCTGGAGCACGCCTTCGACACCGCGAGCTATCTGGACACGCTGGCGCACTGCCGGGCCGCCGCGGGTGACCTGCGGGGGGCGGTCCGCACGCAACGGCTCGCGGTGCGGCACGAGCCCCACAACGCCCTGCTCCGCGGCAGCCTCGAGCGATTCGAGAAAGCCCTGGCCGAACCATGATGCCGATTCATCATGTCGCGATCCGCGACACCCGACTGGCGGTGCATTCCTCGGGCAGCGGCCTGCCGCTCCTCCTGCTCCACGCCTTTCCGCTCGACCACTCCATGTGGTCGCGGCAGACGTCGCTGGCCGATCACCTGCGGATCATCGCTCCCGATCTGCGGGGCTTCGGGGCGAGCGCCGACGTGGGGCCGGAGAGCATCGCCCAGCTGGCCGACGACGCGGTCGCCCTGCTCGACGCCCTGCATGTCGGCCGACCCGCGGCCGTCTGCGGCGTGTCGATGGGGGGCTACGTCGCCCAGCACATCGCGGCCCGCCACCCCGACCGGGTCGCGGCGCTGGTGCTCGTCGACACCAAGCTCGAGGCCGACACTCCGGAGACCCGTGCCGCCCGCGTCGATCTCTCCGCCAAGGTGGGCCGGCTGGGGTTGTCGATCCTCGCCGACGCGATGATCCCAAGGCTCATGGCGCCGGTGGCGGCGAACGCCGATGCGAAGACGACGGCGCGGCACCGCGACAACGAGGCGGACTTGCGACGGATGATCATCGGGCAGCGGGTGGGCACGATCCAGGCCGCGCTGGCGGCGCTCGGCGATCGGCCCGACATGAGCGAGCCGATGCGGCATGTGCGTGCGCCGACGCTCCTCGTCGTGGGCGCCGACGATCAACTCACCCCGCCGGAGTGCCTCGAAGCGGCGGAGAAGATCATCCCCGACGCGCGACTCCTGATCGTGCCCCGCGCCGGCCACCTGACGCCGCTGGAGGCTCCGGAGGTCTTCAACGCGGCGGTGCGCGAGTTTCTCGGCGAGCTGGTCCGCGGCTGAGAACAGTGGGCTGCCGCGCCGGCTTCACGCGGGCTCACGCGGGATTCGTTCGGTATCGCCGGCCGGTGGCCCCTGCGGCATGGCCTCCCGCCGGGGGTCGCCCTGCCGCGGAAGGCCCCGTCCGCCGCCCTGGGGTCCTCGGTCCTGGGGTCCTCGGTCCTGGGGTCCTCGATCCTGGGGTGCCCGATCCTGGGGTGCCCCGTCGCCCCGCGGCCCCTGCCGGCGCGGCCGCCCGTCGCCGGGTGGGCCGCCCCGCGGTGGGCCGCCCTCGATTGCCGGTGGCGGAACACGCCGCTCACCGCGTTCCCAATCGCGGGGTCGCGACCGGCGGTCGATCCATTCAAGCCGCCGCTTCTCGTCGAGTTCGATGATGTTCCTGCGATCGGGGGGATCACTGGCGGCGATCAGCAGATGCCATGCGCGGGCCGCATTCCGCAGATCCTGCCGCCCGGGATCAGCGAGCACTGCGGCGACCGTGGCGAGCTGCCGACGCTCCCTGGTCGGAAGCTCCTGAAACACCGCCGCCGCTCGCTCAAGCGCGTCTTGCTGATCGGCGGAGAGCGCGTCGATCGCCGCGCGGCGGTCCGTCAGCAAGGCTCCCGCGGCGTTGCCCCAGACATGATCGGCCTCGAGATCGCGCAGCGTCTCGCCAAACTCGCGCACTTCTTCCCGGACGGCATCCGGGGGCAGGCGGAGCGGCTGCGGGAGCCGCCGGTCGGCAAGCGCCTGGAGAAACGTGACACTTCCCGCCTCCCGCAGGGTCTCGATGTGCCGGATCAGCGGGAGGTATTCGAGGACGCGGGTGTCGGGGTCCGGCACCGTCATGCGACCGGCGATCAAGCCGGTGGCCAGGCTGGCACACACGGCGACGGCCGGCAGGAGCCAACTCGGACGCCGGCCCCTTCCGCCGTGCGGGGCCGAGGCCGCCACCGCCACCATGTCGATGGTCGTGGCCGCCATGTCGACCGACGACGTCGCCCGCGGCAGCGTATCGAGGATGTCCCAGAGGCCGACGAAGGCGTCGGCGGGGAGCTCCGCATCGTCGCCGGGAAGGGACTCGAGGCTCATGATGGATCGCCGTCGAGATAGGGCTCGAGCGCCGCGCGAAGCTGGTCACGGGCCCTGAAGAGCAGCGATTTCACGGCGGGCACCGTCAGCCGCATCGCCGCGGCAATCTCCTCGTAGGAGCACTGCTCGAACTTCGCGAGGAGCACCGCCATGCGCTGTCGTTCGTTGAGTCCGGCGATGGCCTGCTGGACCACGGCCCGCAGTTCCGTGCGGTCGGCGAGCCGCGCCGGCAGCAGGCCGCTGGCCGCGACCGCAAGCTGGTCGAGGCCGATGGCCATCGACGAGGCCGAAGTGGTCGCCGGCACGCCCCGTTCGAGCCGCCGGTAGGCCCGTTGCCTCAGATCACTCGCCACGTTGTTGGCGATCGTGTGAACCCAGGTGGTGAACTTCGCCGTCGGCTGGTAGGTGGCCCGCGACCGGTAGACCCGCAGAAACACCTCCTGCGTGAGATCCTCGGCCGTGGAGTAATCGCCGGTGTGATGGAGGAAGAGGGTGACGAGCCTGTCCCGCCACATCACCACCAGTTCGGCGAAGGCCTCGGCGTCTCCTTCGCAGACCCGCAGCATGACCGCCGTCGAAGGATCGCCGGCCGCAGGGCTGCGGGGCATCACCGTGGATTCCGTGGCCATATTGACGCACCCCACGGGCCGCACGACCGCAGCCCGGCGGGCCCGACCCGGGCTCGAGGCCCGGCGGGCCGACCGACATCCCAGGCCGCACGAACCAGGGATGGTCGTGCAGCCGCAAAGTGGAGCGGAGGAGGATCGAACTCCCAACCTCGGCATTGCGAACGCCGCGCTCTCCCAGTTGAGCTACCGCCCCGGTCGGGGCAACGGCCAGACCGGCCGCTTTTCCCGCGGGAAACCCCGATCGTACGGCACGCCACGAGGGCTGTCCAGCACTACAATAACGCAGCCCCATCCCCGCATCACGCGGCCTGCCCACCCCATGCACGTCCCTCCGATCGTCGTCCGCGGTGCCCGCGAGCACAACCTCCGAGACGTCACGGTCGGGCTGCCGCGGGGCCGGCTCGTCTGCTTGTCGGGCGTGAGCGGCTCGGGGAAGTCGAGTCTGGCCTTCTACACCCTCTACGCCGAGGGGCAGCGACGGTATGTCGAAAGCCTCTCCACCTTCGCGCGACAGTTCCTCGGACAGCTGCCCCGGCCCGACGTGGACAGCGTGACGGGCCTCTCGCCGTCGATCTCGATCGCCCAGAAGTCGGCCGGCACGAATCCCCGCTCGACCGTCGCGACGATGACGGAGATCCACGACTTTTTGCGGGTGCTCTACGCGCGGGTGGGCACGGCCCACTGCCCCTCCTGCGACGCGGTGCTCGAGGCGCAGCCCCGGGACCAGATCGTGGAGCGGATCATCGCGGCCCGCGGAGGGGAGCGGGTGATGCTGCTCGCCCCGCTTGTTCGCGAGGCCAAGGGAGAGCATCGCGACCTGTTCACCGATCTCGTGCGGCAGGGTTTCACGCGGGCGCGGGTCGATGGTCGCGTCTGCCGGGTCGAGGAACCGCCGCCGCTGGAGAAGCTCCTCAAGCACACCATCGACGTGGTCGTCGATCGGCTGATCCCCTCCGAGGCCACTCGGAGCCGGCTGGCCGAGGCGGTGGAGCTCGCGCTCAGGACCGGTGGCGGACAGGTGATCGTGGCCGTCGAGCCGGCGGCGGCAGACTCCGGGAAAACCGGCGGTTTGAAACGGGGTCAGGCGCTGCTTGCAGACCTCGTCCTCTCGAGCCGGTACGCCTGCGTGACCTGTGGCGTGAGTTACTCGACGCCCGAACCGCAACTCTTCAGCTTCAACAGTCCGCAGGGAGCATGCCCGACCTGCGAGGGCCTCGGCGACATCTACGGCATCGATCCCGCGAAGCTCGTGACCGATCCCGACAAGACGCTCCGCAAGGGGGCGATCGGCGTGCTCGGCAGCTTTCGCGACATGCCGCGGTGGCTGCGGCGGCTGCTCACCGGCGTGGCCGACCATGCGGAGGCCAGGAAAAAACTCCCCCCGGGCACGCTCCTCGATACGCCGTGGAAGAATCTCACGGCCCTCCAGAAAAAGATCTGGCTGAACGGCACCGGCGTCGACGAGGTCACGCTCTCGTGGAAGAGGGGCCGCGCCGAGCGGGGTGCGAAGACGAAGTTCGAGGGCCTCTGTGCCCTGCTCGCCAACCGCTGGCGCAACGCCAAGAGCGGCATCCTCCGCCGGATGCTCGAGAAACTGATGAGCATCACCCCCTGCCACGACTGCCAGGGGGGGCGGCTCTCGCCGCAGGCCCGCGCGGTGCGGATCCGCACGGCGTCGAAGCGTTGGTCCCGGGCCGACCGCGTTGACGATCAGCTCTCGCTCGACGCCCTCTGCGGCCTGCCGATCGCGGATGCCCGCGAGTTTCTCACGTCGCTGGTGCTCGACGACACGCAGCGGATCATCGCGGTCGAACTCATGAAGGAAATTTCGAGCCGGCTCGAGTTTCTGGACCGCGTCGGTCTCGGCTATCTCGCCCTCGACCGCAAGGCTCCGACGCTCTCGGGAGGAGAGAGTCAGCGGATCCGGCTGGCCGCCCAGATCGGTTCGGGGCTGT
>SXWC01000122.1 GCA_005789975.1 Planctomycetaceae bacterium | reverse complement strand
GCGGCGCTCCTTGCAGACGTCGATGTCGATATCGGGCGCCTCACGGCGGTTGATGTCGAGGAATCGTTCGAAGAGCAGGTCGTATTCCAGCGGACAGACGTGCGACAGATAGAGCGAGTAGGCGACGAGCGATCCCACGCCAGAGCCTCGGGCCGCGGCCGGAATGCCCTGCTCTCGCGCGTGCCGCACGAAGTCCCAGACGATGAGGAAGTAGCTGGCAAAGCCGAGGGTGTCGATCACATTGAGTTCGCGGTCCAGCCGCTCGAGCGCCTGCTCGTGCAGTTCGCCGGTGGCCGGGTCGGCGGGCGCGACGCCCCCGGCCCAACGCTTGGGCACGCCCGCATACCGCTCCCGCAATCCCACGAGGCAGAGCCGGCGGAGTTCCTCGGAGGCCGTCAGGCCCCCCGGCACGTCGAAGCCGGGGAAATGCCGCTTGCCGAGATCGAGGTCGATCGAAACCGACTCGGCGATCTCCTGGCTGCGGTTGACCGCAGCCGACACCAGCCCCCGGTCGAGGCCCAGGAACGCGTCGTGCATCTCGGCCGGGCTCTTCAGATAGAACTCGCTCGAGTCCATCCGCATCCGCGACGCGTCGTTGCGAAACCGGCCCGTGTTGACGCACAACAGGATGTCCTGAGCCTCGGCGTCTTCGCGATTCACGTAGTGACAGTCGCAGGTGGCCACCGGCGGGATGCCGAGCTCCCTCGAGATCTCGAGCGCCACGTCCGTCACCTGCCGCTGCAGATCGAGGCCGTTGTCCTGGATCTCGATGAAATAGCGGTCGCCGAAGGTCTTCTGAAACCAGCCCGCCACCTCGCGGGCCTGGGCGAGCGACTCCCGCTGCTCCCGCGACGAGCCGATCAGCGACCGGCTGAACTCGCCCGACAGACACCCCGACAGGCAGATCAGCCCCTCGCCGTGTTGCTCGAGCAGTTCGCGGTCGATCCGCGGCTTGAAATAGAAGCCCTCGAGGTAGGCCTTCGTGGCCAGCTTCAGGAGGTTGTCGAAGCCGGTGCGATCGCGGGCGAGGAGCGTGAGGTGGTAGCTCGAATCCCGCTGGCTCCCGGCGTCTTTCTGGAAGCGGCTGCCGGGGGCGATGTAGGCCTCGTACCCGATGATCGGGTTGATCTTCGCGGCCTTCGCCGCCTGGTAAAACTCCAGCGCCCCGTGGAGATTGCCGTGGTCGGTGATGGCCAGGGCGTTCATGCCCAGCTCCACCGTGCGATCGACGAGCCGCTCGATCGAGCTCGCACCGTCGAGAAGGCTGTAGTGGCTGTGGCAGTGAAGATGGGTGAACGACTGCGTGCTCATCCGTGGGCCTCGCGTGGGAAGGGGGGAGTCTAACAAACGCCGCGCTCCTCCGGTTTGCCCATCTTGTGTGCCGTTTGGGACATATCCCCCGCGGCTTCAAGCGGCAGTTCGTGTCGTGCCGATGGCAGGGAAAGTGAGGAGAAAGAGGCTTATGACGCATTGGCGGCCGGATCGGTTGGTTTGCGGCCTCGCGATGGTGATCGCGGCCGTCGTCGGCACGGGCCCCGCCCGGGCCCAGACCTACGGCATCGATTTCCGCAACACGCTGATGCCGGCGTCGGGGGGCATGGCCGGCACGAGCGTCGCGGCACCCCAGGACTTCCTCTCGGCGATCAACGCCAATCCCGCGTCGCTCACGCAGTTCAAGGGCACCCACTTCACGCTCGGGGGGGCCTTCGCGGAGGCGACGGTCAACCTGGAGCAGAAAGCGGCCCTCCCGCTGCTGGGAGTCGCGCCCTTTTCGGCCAAGAGCAGCACACCGGGAGCCATTGTTCCGGCGATCGGCGTGGCCCAGGAGATCGAGGGGCTCCCCTTGCCGATGACCGTGGGCCTTGCCGTGCTCGGTGCGGCGGGGGGTGGTTCGAGCTACGTGCAGCAACCGGCCAGCAACGCCACCTCGTCATATCTGCTGCTGCTCGAGTTTGCCCCATCGGCGGCGGTGCAGCTCACCGATCGGCTGTCGCTGGGGGCGACGATGTTCATCGGCGACGGCTACGCCTCGGGCCCCTTCGTGGGCACGAGCGGGATGACGAATGCCTACGCGCTGCGGGGTGGCTTCGGGATCGACTATGAGCTCGGTGACGCGACCTGGCTGGGGGCCTACTACCAGACCACGCAGGCCTTTCGGTTCGAGAACGAGGCGGTGTTGTTTTCGGACCGTCGGCCCCGCGACGTCGACATGGGGTTGCCGCAGCAGGTGGGCTTGGGCATCGCGAACGAGTCGCTCATGGACGGCAGGCTGCTGCTGGCCGCCGACGCCCTCTATCTCGACTGGCCGAGCGCCGCTCTGTTCAAGAGCATCTACCGCGGTCAGTGGGTGATGCAGCTCGGCACGCAGTACAAGGCGACCGACCGGATCAAGCTCCGGCTGGGCTACGCCCTCGCCCAGAACCCGATCGATGAGACGGTCGGCACCAGCATCGGCCCGATCGACGTCCCCGGCGGCATACCGGCGGTGAAGTATCTGCAGTCGCAGTTCGCGATCATCAACGAGCATCGCATGGCGGCCGGCATCGGCGTCGGCGATTTCCTGATGCGCGGGCTCGATTTCGACGCCTTCGCCGGCGGGATGTTTCCGGCGGGCGAGAGCCTCGGCGACGCCACCTATGTCAGCGTCGAGAGCTACTGGATCGGCCTCGGCTTCACCTGGCACTTCGACCGGCCCCCGGCCGGCCGCCCACGGTCCACATCATGAGTGCACGACCGCCACGCGGGAGTCATCGGCACCGGACGCTCGCCCGCGCTTGGTGGTGCCTGATCGCGGTGGCCGCGTCCGGGATCGCGACGGCCCGGGAGGAACTCGAGACCGACCGCGACTCCTTCACGTTCGCGCCCACGACCACCGGCGCCGACACGTCGATTCTCGAGGCGTCCTACTCCTTCATCGACAACCGCACCGGCCCGGAGTCCCACAGCTTTCCGGAGGTGCTCGTGCGTCGGGGCATCGGCGAGAGGATCGAGGCCCGCCTGGGCTTCAACTACGAGGCCGGCGGCCCCGGCACGGTGTCGGGGAGCGAACTGGGCGGTGAAGACATCGAGACCGAGGAAGAGAGCCGCGTGCTCTACGGCGCCAAGGTGGAGACGAGCGAGCAGGACGGCTGGCTGCCCCGGTCGGCGGCCGTGCTGCAGGGCTACACGCCCGTCTACGGCCCGTCCAACAAGTCGACGGTCGTGGTCGGCGAATCGCTCGGCTGGCGATTCTCCAACGGCTGGGAGTGGACATCGGCCATGAGGTACGGCACCGGCTTCGAGGAGGAAGACTCCTTCGCTCAGTGGGCGCCGTCGAGCGTGATCAAAGCACCGATCGGCGACCGCTGGAGCCTGCACGTCGAATACTTCGCCATCTTCACGTCGCAGAAGGAGATCCCGCTCAACATCCAATATGCGAGCTTCGGCGGCCACGTGTTGGCGACCGAGGATCTCGAGATCGGACTCCGCGTGGGCTGGGGGCTCAACGAGACGACACCGTCATTCTTCTCCAACGTGGGGATCGGGCTGCGGTATTGAACCGGGGAGGTCGATGCCGCCGGGCAAGCGGGTATCCTGGGGTGATGGAAAGCCCCGGCATCGGCGAGACATGGACGCGGTTCTGGTTCGCCCCGGCCGATGCACGGCCGCTCGCGGTCGTCCGCATCCTCGCCGCGGCCCTCGGCCTGCTGCTGCTCTGGACCTACGCGGGCGACCTGCAGGCGTGGTTCGGCCCCGGCGGGATGGTTCCCCGCGACGTGGCCGCGGCGTGGCGGCCGCCGTTCGGTTTCTCGTTCTTCGACTTCGCGACGACTCCCGCGTCGCTTCAGGCTCTCTTCGGCGCCACCGCCGTGGCATTTGTCGCCCTCCTGCTCGGGATCGGCTCATGGATCGCGGCGCCGGTGTCTGCCGTGCTCTGGGCGTCGCTGCTCCACCGTGGTCCGATGCTGGTGGGGCCCGCCGACGACTGTCTCGCCGTGTTGCTCTGGTGCCTCGTGGTGGGACCGTGCGGACGCGACCTCTCGGTGGATCACTGGCTCGCCGGACGTGCCGGCGGCGGACCTCCCCGCCCCTCGACCCGGGCCCGCGTGTCGCTCGGCCTGCTGCAGGTTTACGCCGTGACGATCACCGTCGCTGCGATCCTCGCCCAACTCAGGGGCGACGTCTGGTGGGACGGCACCGCGGCATGGTCGCTGGCGGTGAGGGCATCGCGGGTCGTCGATCTCACCCCGCTCTACGGCCGGTCGGAATACCTGATGAACCTCGTGACGCACGCGATCGTGGGCTTCGAGGTCGTGTTTGCGGTCGGTCTGTGGTTCGCCGCCACGCAGCGGACAGTCGCCCGGATGGGCCTGCTGGCCTGGCCGCTCGTCGGAGTCCTCGCCGGGGAGCCGCTGTGGGGCCTGTCCATGGGGATCTTCGCGGTGCCGCTCGCGGAGGTCTGGCGGCGGCGGTGATGCGTGGACCGGCCGGAACGGCTCGGTTCGGCTCGCCGCCCTAGCAGACTGTGGAACAAGTCTGCCCGAGCAGGATGCGAGGATCATCGACCGTGGAAACCCTCGGCGTTTCCACCGGTCGATCCAGTGGACAAAGGTCATGGATGACTTTGTCCACGGACAGCTAGGCGCGGCTGCGAATCGCTGGATCCGCTGGAAAACAGGCAACCGTGCCGAGGAAGTTGCCGGCGCGGGGGCTGAACCTCGCGAGGGCTCTGCGGTATGGGCTATTCGCCCGCGAGCAGCTTTTTGAACGCCGCCTCGTCGATGACGGCAACGCCGAGTTTTGTCGCGGTGGCGAGCTTGCTGCCGGCCTCCTCGCCGGCGACGAGGTAGTCGGTCTTCTTCGACACGCTGGACGAGGCGCGGCCGCCGGCCTTGCGGATCGCCTCCTCCGCCTCCTGCCGGGAGAAGTTGGCGAGCGTGCCCGTGACGACGAACGTCTTTCCAGTGAGCGGGCCCCCCGACACCCGGTCCGCCGCCGGCACGTCGAGCATCACGCCCGCGTCCCGCAGGCCGTCGATCGTGCGCCGGCCATGAGGGCTCGCCAGCCATTCGTGCACGCTCGCCGCGATGGTCGGACCGATCTCCGGCACGTTGGCGAGATCGTCCGCCGACGCCCTCTGGAGCGTGTCGATCGTGGGGAACCGCTCGCAGAGCAGGGTCGCCACCCGCGGACCGACGTGGCGAATGCCCAAGGCGTTGAGCGCGCGGACGAGACCCCGCGACCGGCTCTTCGCGATCTGTTGCACCAGCGCCGTCGCCGACTTCTCGCCCATGCGGTCGAGCGGTTCGAGCTGCTCGGCCGTCAGGGCGTAGAGGTCGGAGTAATCCTTCACGAGTCCGGCCGACACGAGCTGCTCGATCAGCTTGTCGCCGAGGCCCTCGATGTCCATCGCGTTTCGCGAGGCGAAGAATCGCAGCCGCTCCCGCGCGCGGGCCGGGCAGTCCACGTTGGGGCAGCGGATGTAGACGCCGTCGGCGTCTTTCACCAGCAGCGTGCCACATTCGGCACAGTGCGTCGGAAACTCCCAGGCCGGGAGATGGCCCTTGCGGAGGTGCTTCTCGACGCGGACCACGTGCGGGATGACCTTGCCCGCCTTTTCGACGACGAGCACGTCGCCGATGCGGATGTCCTTGCGGGCGATCTCGTCGGCGTTGTGGAGGCTCGCCCGGCGGACCGTCGTGCCGGCAAGTTCGACCGGCTCGAGGTCGGCCACCGGCGTGATCGTGCCGCCGCGGCCCACCTGCACGCGGATGCCGGCGAGCACGGTCGTGGCCTCATACTTCTCGAACTTCCAGGCGATCGCCCAGCGGGGGCTCTTGGCCGTGGCTCCCAGCAGCCGCTGCTGGTCGAACCGATTCACCTTGACCACGAAGCCGTCCACCTCGAAATCGAGCGAGTGGAGTTCCTCGATGAGTTTCGTGCCACGCTCCACGAGCGCGTCGATCGACGCGAACACCTGCGTGCCGGGGGCGACCGGCAGCCCGGCGGAAGTCGCCCAGGCGAGCAGGTCGGTCTGCGACCCGGCACCGAGGCCGCTCGAATCGCCGACACCGTGGCAGAAAAACCGCAGCGGCCGCCGGGCGCACTCCCGCGGGTCGAGCAGTCGAATACTGCCCGCGGCGACGTTGCGGGTGTTGGCGAAGGGTGCCAGCCCCGCCTCTGCCTGCGACTCGTTGAGGATCACGAGGTCGGAGTTGGTCATGTAGATCTCACCGCGGACCTCGATCGATTCCGGCGGCCTCTCGAGATCGAGCGCGAGCGGCACGCCGTGGATCGTGCGGACGTTGTGGGTGATGTCGTCGCCCACGACGCCGTTGCCCCGCGTGGCCGCACGTGCGAGCCGGCCCGTGTCATAGGCGAGCGACACGGCGACGCCGTCGATCTTGAGTTCCAGCACCCACTCGACCGGCCCCGCGGCGCCCGCTTCCACGAGGAGCTTCTCGACCTTCTTGCCCCAGGCGGCGAGATCGTCGGCGCTGTAGGTGTTGTCGATCGAGAGCATCGGCACGCGGTGGCGGACCGGCTGGAGTTCCGGCACCGGTTCGTCGCCGACCCGCTGCGTCGGGCTGTCGGGCGTGACGAGCCCGGGATGCCGGGATTCGAGTTCGCGAAGCTCGTCGATGAGGCGGTCGTAGTCGCGATCGCCGATCTCGGGAGCCGCCTCGACGTAATACTTCCGGTCGTGGTGCCGGATCTGCTCCCGCAGCCGGGCGATCCGCGACGCGGCCGACGCCGTCACGGGGCCCCCCGCGTGTCGTCAGGCGGCGCAGCGGCCGTTCGCTCCGCCCCCCTCTCACCGTTCCGCGGCCCCCGGCCCCGCTCTCCTGCCGGCTGATCGAGGGCGATTGCCCCGAACGTGGCGATCGCCAGCAGGGCCAGTTCGCCGGTCAGGATCGCCGTGCCGTGGCGGTCCATGAGTTGCTCGATCGGATGCGAGCCGCTGTCCGCAGCCGTCTCCGGCCGCACTCCGCGGAGCACCGAAAGGCAGTAGCTCGTCGCCGTGACCGTGAACAAGATGCCCACGATGCCGAGGAGGGGATAGAACGGATTGCGGCGGGGGCGGGGCATGGCAGACCAACCGGGTGTGGGACGGATCAGGAGTATATCGCCGTTTGGCCCGCGGATTTTGCCTTTTGGAAAGCACGAGCCCTAGACTTTCCCATGCCGCCGGCCGCGGCCGAGAGAGTGCCGTGAGCAGGGGGACGCGACGGGAGGTCAGCGGGCACGAAGCCGGGTATCCGACGAACCGGCAGGCATCCCATGCTCAATCGCAGTGCGGTCGTGATCGGCCACGAGGCGGCTTTCTACGGCTGGTTGAAGACGACTGGTATCGTCGACGCCACGATCAATGAACGCCGCAAGATCGCGGAGAGGACGGTCTATCTCATTCCGGCCTGCCATTTCCCGGAGGAGGCCGAGGAGGTCGTGGAGGATCTCTTCGAGGAGATCTTTCGACGCGAGCTGAAGGTCTGGCAGCCCGATCAGACAGCGTGGCCCGATGCGGCCGACTTCTCGCTCTTCACCCGTTGGTTCACGGTCGAGAGTCTCTCGATCGTCGAGGACGTGGGGCGCGGTGCGATCGGCGAGGACGTGTCGGACGCCCCGTAGCGGCCGCCGAGCCCGACGGCTCCGGAGCCTTGCCCGCCGGGTGAACCTCAAGCCGCCCGGGCGCGGGACAGGAGCGACTGCGTCGCCGCGAGCACGGCGTGGACGTCGATGCCATTCATCGAGACGGTGTCGGTCTTGCGATCGCTCCAGGCGGGCCGCAGATCCGCCGGTGGTTCGACGCAGACATGGTGCCGGCCGTACGGGCCGTTGCGGGCGCCGGGCACCGGACCGAAGAGCCCCACGCAGGGGACGCCGACCGCGGCGGCGAGATGGAGCGGCCCGGTGTCGCTGGAGATGAACACCTTGGCGAGCCGTGCGAGTTCGCCGAGATCCTGGAGCGTCGTTCGCGGGGCCAGGATCGCGGCGCCTTGCGAATCGTTCACGATCCGTTCCGCGGCCGCCTGCTCGGCCGCACCGCCCCACACGACGACCGTCTGCACGCCCTCGCGTTGGTGGAGGCCGCGGGCCACGGCGGCGAACCGCTCGACGGGCCAGAGCTTCGAGGACCAGCCGGCGCCGGGATTGATGATCGCGACCGGTGATGTGAGCCGCTGCCCCTGGAGCCAGTGCTGCATTCTCAGCCGGCTGACGGGCCAGTGCGGCATCTCGAACCCCGGCATCGTGGCGGTCACGCCGAGCGGTGCCAGCAGGTCGCAGTTCCGCTCCACGACGTGCGTGAGCGTGGTCACGACGGGATGCGTGTAGGAGAGCCAGGCCCGCTCCCGGGACGCGGGCCGGGCGTGACCGATCCGCATGCGCGCGGCTGAAAGCCAGGTCGCGACGCCGCTTTTGAGAAGGCCCTGCAGGTCGATCGCCACATCGGCGGCAAACGCCCTGAGTTGCCGCCGCAACGAGATCACCTGGGCGGGTGACTTCAGCCAGCCACGGGGCATCCGAAAGAGATGGTCGATGGCGGGATGGCCGGCGAGCACGTCGGCGGCGCGACCCTCGACGACCCAGCCGATCCGTGCCTCCGGAAAGGCCCGCTTGGCGGCCACGGCCACGGGCACGCCGTGGATCACGTCGCCGATGGCGGACAACTTGACGATGACGATCGAACGTGGTGGCTGCATGGCCCCATCCTCTCCGCGTGAGCGCCGGGGAGGATCGTCGCCGCTGCCCGGACGACGCAAGGGCAGTTTCGCGTATTTTCCCGCGGCTTGCCGCCGCAGCCTCAGTCGATGCCGGCCAGATCGCAGAGAACGGCATCCGACACCGCCTGCGGGCAACTCCAGACCAGAAAGAACAACGACTCGCGGACCAGCCGCTCCACCGTGTGCCCCGCCACGAATCCCGCACCTTTCGAAGCCGTCAGGGCCCCCTGCGCCGCGCGGACCACCAGCCCGTTGGTCATGACGCGAAGCCGATCGCGGTCGTTCGCGTCGATGCCTTCGCGAGCCCCCCGCAGGAGTCTCGCCGTCAGGTCGTCGATCTCGGCGGTGAACTCCGCCGCGATCGGCATCAAGCCGGGGCGTGACTGCCCCTCGCGGGCGATCGCCGCGATCGACGCCCTCGTCGCCCCGACCGCCAGAGCCGTGGTCGCGAGGCCACCCGTCCGCGGCCCGCCACCGGGCGGCGGGATCGCATGCGCAGGCCGCGCGGCCTCGAATCGCACGGCCGATGTGCGGCTGCCGGAGAGCGCGAGCAACGAAAGCGGCGGGTCGATCGTGACACCGGCCGTGTCGGTCGGCACCACGAAGAACATCTGCCCGTCGTTCGCGGTCACGGCTCCGGTCACGATCGTGTCGCTGGAGTCGGCCCCCGTCACCCACGGACAGAAGCCGTCGAGCCGCCATCCGGCACCGTCGGGGAAGGCGGCCACCGCGGGCGTGCCGAGATGCCGACGGCTGGTGGTGAGATGCGAGATCCCGACGGTGGTCGAAGCGTCGCCGCGGGCGAGCGGCGGAAGCAGCGAGCCGCGAACGTCGGCGGATGCTCCCGAGATGATCCGCACCGCGGCGGCCCACTGCGTGAGCGCCAGGGCGGTCGTCAGGCACCGTTCCGCGATCGCGATGAGCGCGGAGA
Source organism: Planctomycetaceae bacterium (assembly GCA_005789975.1). Next base: position 12,666 of record SXWC01000122.1, on the reverse strand, counting down.
CGAGGGCCGGTTCCGAAGCCCCGGTGCCGCCACAGTCGACGGGCACGAATCCGGCCAGCACGCCGGATTCCCCCAGGGCCCCGAACGCGCCGCTGCGCCATGGCCCCTCGTGGGCGGTACGGGCGGCGATCGTGGCGAGCGTTTCGCCGAGCGAATCAAGGCGTGCGGCGTCGGGCTGATCGCGATCGGGCGTGAACATGGGATCCATTATGCACCGGCCCAGGGGCCGGTCGCGTCGGGGGCGGGGCCGGGTATACTTCGTCCACTTCTGGCACGGTGTCCCACCATCTCCCCTCCCTCCCGGAGCTGCACCCATGAGCCAGGCTGAAGAACTCTCGGCCCGCGAAGTCCACACCGCGATCTCCACGAACGGAAACGCCAACGGGGCGACGGTCGCCCCTGCGCCGCTCCGACTCGACGAACTGTCGCCGCAAAATCTCTACGACAAGTGCGTCGCGCTCGCCCGCAACCTGTGGTGGAGCTGGCATCCGGAAGTCACGAACCTGTTTCGTGAGCTCGACCCGATCCGCTGGCGGCAGCTCGACCACAACCCCATCGCCCTGCTCGCGGAGTTCACCCCGGAACGGCTGGAGGCCCGCGCTGCCGAACTCGTGCTCTACAGCCGGATCAATCAGGCGTACCGGCGGCTCAAGGAATACCTCGCCAATGAGTCGAGCTGGAGCACCATCCACGCCGGCGTGCTGGGTTCGAAACCGGTGGTCTATTTCTCGGCCGAGTTCGGCATCCATGAGTCCGTTCCGATCTACTCCGGCGGTCTCGGAGTGCTCGCCGGCGACCACATCAAGAGCGCCAGCGGTCTCGGCATCCCGCTGCTCGCGGTCGGGCTCTTCTACGATCAGGGCTACTTCCGCCAGCTCCTCGACATCGACGGCTATCAGCACGAGGAATACCTCCAGTCGCGGGAGGACGCCCTGCCGATCGAGCCGGCTCTCGGCATCGATGGCGCGCCGGTCCACGTGCAGATCGACACCCGCAGCGGTCCGCTCTACGCCAAGGTCTGGAAGATGGCCGTGGGTCGTGTGAGCCTGTTCCTCCTCGATTCCGACGTCGAGGAAAACTCGCCCGCAGACCGCGAGCTCACCAGCCGCCTCTACGGCGGCGACACGCGGATCCGCATCCGCCAGGAACTGATCCTCGGCGTGGGCGGCGTGAAGGCGATCCGCGCCATGGGCATCGTGCCGGGCGTCTATCACCTCAACGAGGGTCACTCCGTCTTCGCGACGCTCGAAGCGGTTCGCGGCCGCATGGAACGCGACGGCTATCCGTTCGACGACGCGGTTCGCCGGGTCGCCCGGCAGACGGTCTTCACCACCCACACGCCGGTGCCCGCCGGCCACGATCGATTCGATAGCGGCCTCATGGAGGAGCATCTCGGCCCCACCCGCGACGCCCTCGGCATCTCGCACGACCAGTTGATGGGCCTCGGCAGGGTCGAACCCCACAACCACGGCGAGCCGTTCTGCATGACGGTGCTGGGGCTCAAGATGTCGCGACGGGCCAACGCCGTCAGCGCCCTCCACGGCCATGTCAGCCGACGCATGTGGGCCAACCTCTGGCCGTGGCGGATCGAGGAGGAGGTGCCGATCGGCCACATCACCCACGGCGTGCACGTGCCGAGCTGGCTGTCATGGCAGATGCTGCAGCTCTATGACCGGATCTTCCCCGCCAACTGGTTCCGCCGCATGGGCGAGCCCGACATCTGGGAGAAGATCCACGAGTGCGACCCCGGCGAGCTCTGGGAGACGCACTACGCCCTCAAGAATCTCCTGCTGCAGTTCGTGCGCCGCCGGCTCTCGCGGCAGTGCCGCCGCCGCGGTGAATGCGACGAGGCGGTGGAGATGGCCCGGACGGTGCTCGACCCCAATATCCTCACGATCGGGTTCGCGCGGCGATTCGCCACCTACAAGCGGGCCGATTTGCTGCTGGCGGAACTCGACAGGCTCCACGCGCTCACGAGCGATCGTGACCGTCCGATCCAGGTGATCTACGCGGGCAAGGCTCATCCGGCCGACGAGCCGGGAAAGGCGCTGATCCGCAGGATCGCCAACCTCCGCAACGACGCCCGCTTCGCGGGCCGTGTCGTCTTCGTGGAGGATTACGACATCAACGTCGCCCGGCACCTCGTGCAGGGCGTGGATGTGTGGCTCAACAATCCGCGCCGGCCGCTGGAGGCGTCGGGCACGAGCGGCCAGAAGGTGGTGCTCAACGGCGGCCTCAACTGCTCGATTCTCGACGGCTGGTGGGCCGAGGCCTTCGACGGCCGCAACGGCTTCGCGATCGGCCGCGGAGAGACCCACTTCAACGACGAGATCACCGATCGTCGTGACGGGGAGGCGCTCTTCAACGTCCTCGAAAAGGAAGTGATCCCGCTGTTCTACGACCGCGACGCCGACGGTCTGCCCCGCGAGTGGATCAAGATGATGATGAACTCGATCAGTTCGCTGGCGTGGCGGTTCAGTGCGCATCGCATGGTGATGGACTACGCGCGGGCCTGCTACGTGCCGGCTGCCGGCGGGGTGTCGTGCGACATGACGAATCGGTAGCCAAGCCCCTCCGCATCGCTCGGCATGCCCGCCGTGCGTCTGGCCGTGGCCGGCGTTCCGCACGGCCCGGGGTCAGTCGTCGAACGTGCGTTTGCCGCGGAGGAGATGGTGGTAGTGCTGGGCGAAGCGGTGGGCTTCGTCGCGGACGTATTCCAGAAGTCGCAGGGAGTAGGAGTCGCGGGAGAGGCGGAGCGGCTCGCTGCGGCCCGGAATGAAGACCTCCTCCTCCCGCTTTGCCAGCGAGATCACGCACGGGGGCTCGATGCCCAGGCTCTCGAGGGCGTCGAGCGCGGCCGCGAGCTGGCCCTTGCCGCCGTCGATCAGGAGGATGTCGGGGGGCGAGGCGCCCTCGCGGACAAGTCGCGCGAACCGCCGTGAGACGACCTCGTGAATGCTCTTGTAGTCGTCGATGCCGTCCACCGTCTTGATCCGATACCGCTTGTAGCCGGGCTTGAAGGGGAGCCCGTCGATGAACTGCACGAGGCTCGCCACCGTCTCGTTGCCCGCGAGGTGGGCGATGTCCACGCCCTCGATCACCCGCGGCGGCTTGGCGAGTCCCAGCACCTTCTCGAGGCCCGCCAATCCCTTCTTGGGGTCCACGAGAAAAACCTCGGGCTGCACGTGTTCCTCGAGATCGCCCCGCTGATCGAGCGTCTCGAGCAGCCGGATCTCGTCACGGAGCCGGGCCGCCCGCTCGAACTCGAGCTTCGCCGAAGACTCCAGCATCTCCCTTCGCATCTCGGCGAGGAGCTGCTTCTTGCCGCCGTCGAGGAAGGTCTTGAGGCGGTTGATGTCCTTGCGGTATTCCTCCTTCGAGATCCGGAGATTGCAGGGGGCGGTGCACTGCCCGATCGAGGCCAGCAGGCAGGGGCGGAACCACCGCCACTGCTCGTCGTCGCCGTCGATGTCGAGCGTGCAGGTGCGAAACTTGAAAATCCGCTGGAGCACCACGATCGCGCCACGGAGGGAGCCGGCGCTCGTGAAGGGCCCGTAGAGCTTGACCCCCTTCTGCCGCGGCGTTCGCGTGAACTCGACCCGCGGAAAGTCCTCGTGCGTCGTGATCTGCAGGTAGGGAAAGGTCTTGTCGTCCTTGAGATCGGAGTTGAAACGCGGCTGCACGTCCTTGACGAGCCGGCTCTCCAGCAGCAGCGCATCGACCTCGCTCTCCGCCTCCAGGTAGTCGATGTCCCGGATTTCCAGGACGAGCTCCGCCGTGCGCCGGTCCTCCGCGGCCGCCTTGAGGAAGTAGCTGCCGGCGCGGGCCCGGAGGTTCTTGGCCTTGCCGACGTAAATCACGACGCCGGCGGCGTTCTTCATCAGATACACGCCCGGAGTCTGCGGAAACGTCCGCACCTTCGCCGCGGCCGCCGAGCGGTCGCGGGCCGCCGCCGCGGAGTCCGTATCGGCGGGCGTCGTCTCGATGCTGTTCTCGCGGTCCGGTTCGCTCATGCCCCGATTGTAGACGGCCCGGCAGGATGGGTTCCGGGCCGCGTCAGACGCCGATGAGCGAGCGCACATCCCGCTCCATCGCGTCGAGCCGTTCACCCAGCATCCGCTTCGTCGCGGGAAGGTCGGCCAAACTGCCCGGCGGTGCGTAGGCAAACAGATAAAACTTGATCTTGGGCTCCGTGCCCGACGGTCGCGCGGCCAACGCGTTGCCCAGCGGCGGAAATCCCCCATCGGGCAGGAGCACTCCGGCTCCGGGGCCGGCGAGGTCGAAGAGCACCACGTCGCTCTTCACCCCCCCGTAGACAGCGGGAGTCGAGCCCGGCGTCCAGGTCCGGAGGCTTGCCTGGTCCCGGGTACGGACCACATCGAGGCCGCCGAACGAGTCGGGGGGCGTGGCCCTCAGGGCCGCCATGATCTCCTTCATGCGTTCCATGCCCGTGGCGCCCGGCAGCATCACGTTGATCTGCCGTTCCTGATGGCAGCCGTGCCGCGTGAAGAGCTCGTCGAGTTTTTCGTGCGGTGTGCGGCCCTCCGCCTTGAGCGCCGCGGTCTGTTCGGCCATGAGCAACGCCGCCACGGCCGCGTCCTTGTCGCGAACGTGCGTGCCGGCGAGGTAGCCGTGCGACTCCTCCGTGCCGAACACGAAACCCGCCGGCCCATGGCGGTCGATCGCCGAGCAGATCCATTTGAAGCCCACGAGCTGCGTGTCATCGACCTTCAGGCCGTGTGCCTCGGCCACCCGGCGGACCAGTCCGCTGGTCACGATCGTGGTGACCACGTAATCGCCCGGAGTCGATTCGCCGCGGGCCCTGCGGCCCGCGATCGCCTGTTCGCAGAGCAGACCGCAGAGCTGGTTGCCCGTGAACGTGCTCCAGCCGGCGCCGGGCCGCCGCGTCAGCGGCGCCGCGGCGCCCAGTCGGTCGCAGTCGGGGTCACTGGCCAGCACGAGATCGTCGCCACGTGCCTCGGCCTCTTCGATCGGCCCGCCGAGCACGGCCGGGTTCTCAGGGTTGGCGACGTGGCCGGGCACGTTGGGGAAGTCGCCGTCGGGCTTCTCGTGCGGACCGTAGAGCCGCAGCCGCTCGAAGCCCGCCCCGGCGAGCACCGGCACCACGGCCGTCGCGCCCACGCCGTGGAGCGGCGTGTAGAGAATGGAGATGTCGCGTGGGGCGGCGGCCGACTGGCGGAGCACGGCCTGCACGAAGGCGGGATCGATCTCCTCCTCCACGAACCGCACGCGGCCGCTGGCGACGCCCGACTCGAACGACTCCCGGCGGATCGTGTCGGCCTTCATCACGCAGTCGATGATGCCCCGATCGTGCGGCGGCAGCACCTGCACGCCCCCCTCCCAGTAAACCTTCACGGCGTTGTCGGTGGGAGGGTTGTGGCTCGCGGTCACCATGATGCCGCAGGTGCTCTTCGTGGCTCGCACCGCAAACGACAGTTCGGGCGTGCTCCGCACCCCCCGCAGGAAAAACACCTTGAAGCCGGAGGCGAGGAGCACCTCGGTGCAGAGTTTGGCGAAGTGTTCCGAGCGGTGCCTGGTGTCGTAGGCGATCGCGCAGGTCGGCGTTTCGCCGGCGGGAAGCGCGGTCCGCACGTAGTCGGCGAGTCCCTGGGCGCTCTCGCCGATCGTCCGGTCGTTGATGGCGTTGGAGCCGACCGGATACATCATCCCGCGACGGCCGCCGGTGCCGAACGGGATCACGGTCCAGTAGACGTCGTCGAGCTCCTTCCAGAGGCCCTGGTCGATCCGGCTCGCCAGTTCGCCGGCGAATTCCGCATATCGCGGCTGCGTGAGCCAGTCCCGCATGGTCACCGCCGAGTGCTCCGTGATCCTGCCGGAGACGCGGGCGGCGGCGATCGAGTCGAGGAGTCGGGCGACGTCGGCGGCGAGCGGTTGGGGCATGGCGGGGCTCCGTGGCGGGACCGGTTTCAGTGCTGGGGGTGCCGAACTTTATACTGTCAGCCCATGAGCCACCCAAGCTTTCCCGACGAGCCGTTGATCGTGAGCGTGTCGGGCCTGCGGGGCGTCGTGGGCGCGTCGCTCACGGCGGACGTGGCCGTTCGCTACGTCCATGCCTTCGCCGCCACGCTGCCCCCCGGGGCGATCGTTATCGGCCGGGACGGGCGGCAAAGCGGGTCGGCCCTGGCCGCCGCCCTCGCCGACCATCTCACGCGGATCGGCCGCGACGTCATCGACTGCGGCGTCGCGGCCACACCCACGATCGGGATCGTGGTCCGCGACCGTGGAGCGGCCGGGGGCGTCCAGATCTCGGCGAGCCACAATCCCGCCCGCTACAACGGACTCAAGCTCTTCTCCTCCGCCGGCCGGGTGCTCACGGCGGCCGCCGGCGGCGAGGTGCTCGCACATTACGAGTCCCTGCCGCCGGGCCTCCCGCCGATTCCGGCGGGAGCGGCCCGCGGCCACACGACTTCCTGGGACGGCACGGCGACCCACGTGCGGCTCGTCGCCGCGATCGTCGATGTGGAGGCCATCCGTCGCCGTCGGCCCCGGGTCGGGCTCGACAGCGGACACGGCGCCGGCAGTCGCGTGGCCCGACCGCTCCTCGAACACATCGGCTGTGAGATCGTGATCGAAGGGGGCACTCCCGATGGCCTCTTCGCGCACGAGCCGGAACCCACGGCCGCCAACCTCGCCGGCCTGCTCCCGCTGATCAGGCAACACTCCGCCGACGTCGGCTTCTTTCAGGATCCCGACGCCGATCGGCTCGCGATCGCCACGGCAGACGGACGTTACATCGGCGAGGAGGCGACGCTCGCGATCGCGGTCGAGGCCGTGCTCGCGAGGACGCCCGGGCCGGTGGTCGTGAACTGCTCGACGAGCGGCATGACGGCCGCCATCGCATCGCGGCACGGCTCCGCCTGCCACGTGTCGAAGGTGGGCGAGGCCAACGTCGTCGATGAGATGCTCGCCTGCGGGGCCGTTCTCGGCGGCGAGGGCAACGGAGGCGTGATCGATCCGCGGGTGGGGCTCGTGCGGGACAGTTTCGTGGCGATGGCACTGGTTCTCGAGCGACTTGCCACCGGCTCGGTGACGATCGAAAGCCTCGCCGCGGCCCTGCCGGGCATGGTGATGGTGAAGACGAAGATCGATCTCTCGCCCGAGCTCCGCGGCCCCGCCCTGGCCGCCGGCCTCGACCGGATCGAACGGGCTTTTCCCGAGGCCACGTCGAGTCGTCTCGACGGCCTGCGGCTCGATTGGAGCGGGGGCTGGCTGCTCATCCGCGCGAGCAACACCGAGCCGATCGTGCGAATCGTCGCCGAGGCCCGCGACGGCTCCCTGGCCGACGCGGCGATCGCCCGCGCGGCCGCTGCGCTCCGGGGATAGGGAGCCCTCGTCGCGAGGGACGAGCCGCTTGGATGCTTCAGGTGCCCACCGCATCGCCGACATGAGCGACGAGGAACTCGCGGCCAAGGCGGCCCGCGAGGGCTCCGACGGCATCGCGTTCACGGCGCTGATGGACCGGTTTCGGGAGCGGGTCTGGCGGGTCTGCTGGCGGTTGATGGGCACGGAGCACGACGCCGAGGACGCGGCCCAGGAGGTGTTCGTGCGGCTGTTCTTCGAGCGTGGCAAGTTCGCCGGCCGCAGCCGCTACTCGACATGGCTCCATGGCGTGGCGATCCGCACCTGCCTGACACTCCGGCGGTCGCGGACACGTCGCCGTCGGCGCGAGTCGCCGGAGTCGGGGGGGGAGTTCGGCCTCGCGGAGACACACGCCGATCCGCAGGCGTCGCCGAGCCAGGCGGTCGATGCCGCCCACGACGCGCAGAAGATGCTCGAGCATCTCGACGAGGAGGATCGCGCGCTGGTGTTGATGCGGTTTGCGGAAAACCATGACTACGACGCGCTTGCCGAGATGTTCGGCACGACGTCCGGCGCCCTGCGGATGCGGATCAGTCGGATTCGCGAGCGGCTCGCCACCAAGGCCGGCCGCATGCTCGGCGACGGGGCCTGAGGCGGCTCCCACGGGAGCACCGTGCGCCCGGGACGGGAGCCCCCGGCCGGCCGGCATGTCCGCCACAAACCCTTGAAAACAAGGCTCGAAAAAAATCCGTGTGACGCGGCGGCCAGCGGCGGCAACAGAAGATGTGGGACCGGACGGTGGCGGCGAGCGTGCCCGCGACCGGGATCCCGGGGGCGTGACGAATGGATCTGCTCGACCAACTTGCCGACGTGGCGGTGCCGCCGGTGCCGGCCCAGCGGACGTTCGCGGCGGGCGTGCGGCGCAAGTTGAATCCGCGGCTCCTGATCGTGCACGTGGTCGAGTTCGCGATCGGCGCGACCGGCTGGGCGGTGGTGCACTTTGCGGCGGCCCTGCTGGCCGCGGTGCACTACACGGTGACGGGTTCGTGGCCGAAAGTCACGGGACGGGGGGCGACGCGCGGCGACGCGCGATGACACAAGACACACGCCGGCACGGCTGCCGGCTGACGGGTTGGGTTGCGGGCCAACGAGACAATTCCCGCAGTGGTCGCCGCGATCGTCCATGACGGACGTCCGCGGCAACGGAGGAGCGTGAGATGACGGACTTCGTGGTGTTTGGGCAGACGGCCGCCGAGACGGCCCGCGAGACGGTCAACGTGTCGCGTCAGGCGCTGGTGGACAGCTTCACGCAGGCATGGAGTCAGGTGATCCTGATCGCCCCGAAGCTGGTGGCGATGGTGGTGGTGCTCGTCGTGGGCTACGTGTTGGCCCGCTGGATCGGCGGCCTGATCACCGTGATCAGCGAGAAAATCGGTCTCCAGACGGCGGCCGAGAAGAGCGGCCTGGCTCAGAGCATGCACGACGTGGGCATCCGCCGCGCGGTGCCGGCGATCGTCGGCGGCCTGACGTTCTGGCTGCTGATGAGCGTGTTCGTGATGGCGGCCTTCAGCATCCTGGGCCTCGAGAGCGTCTCGCTCGCGATGAAAGAGGTCGTGAACTACATCCCGAAGGTGCTCGTGGCGACGGTGGTGGTGGTGGTCGGCCTCCTGGCGGCGACCTTCGTCCGCGGCGTGGTGGCGACGAGTGCCGACCGCGTCGGGCTGTCGTATGCCGAGTATCTGGCCGGCGGCTGCTACTGGGTGCTTTCGATCCTGACCTTCATCGCCGCGTTCAACCAACTCGGGATCCAGTTCGCCCTGCTCGAGAAACTGATCCTGATCGGGTCGGCGGGCCTCGCGGCGGGCTTCGCGCTCGCCTTCGGCCTCGGCGGCCGCGACGTGATGTCGGGCATCCTCTCGGGCTACTACGTCCGTCAGCGTCTCCAGGCCGGAGACACGGTGAGCGTGGCCGGCTTCGAGGGCACGGTCCGCGAGGTTGGTCCGGTGGCCACGATCATCGAAACCCGCGACGGCGGCGGCGTGTCGCGGCACTCCATCCCCAATGCGAAAATGCTGCAGGAGGCGGTGCGGTAGTTTCCGCGGAAAAAGCCGTCACCGGCCCCCCGGGCCGCTGATCGAATCGACCGCGTCCGTGCCTCGAAGTCGGCCGGCGCGAACCAGGGCGTGAGCGGTCCACCAGGGGCCCACGCACGACACGAACGGGCCCGCGGCGCACGAACGCCGCGGGCCCGAAGTGTTCGTGGGGTGCCGCGGCCGCGGCGGCTCGCACCGGCCGGACATCCTGTGCTATCTTCCGCCGCATGAAACCGACACTCATGGTTCTCGCCGCCGGCATGGGCAGCCGGTATGGCGGTCTCAAACAGATCGACCCGATGGGGCCGTCGGGCGAGACGATCCTCGACTACTCGGTGTTCGACGCCGTCCGCGCGGGGTTCGGCAGCGTCGTGTTCGTGATTCGGCCCGACTTCGAGCGGGACTTTCGCGACCGGGTGCTGAGCCGGTTTGTCGGCCGGATCCAGGCCGACTGCGTTTTTCAGACGCTCGAGATGCTGCCCGCGGGTCACAAGCTGCCCGAGGGCCGCACGAAGCCCTGGGGCACGACCCACGCAGTCCTCTGCGGCAGGAACGCCATCAGCACGCCGTTCGCCATGATCAATGCCGACGATTTCTACGGCCGCGACTCCTTCGCCGTGCTGGGCCGGCGGCTGGCGAACCTGCCGATCGACTCGTCGGCCTACTGCATGGTCGGCTTCACGCTCGATAAAACGCTCTCCGAGCACGGGACCGTGGCGCGGGGCGTGTGTCAGACCGACGACCGCGGTTTTCTCACCGACATCCGGGAGCTGACGCAGGTCCGCCGCACCGCCAACGGCGCCGAGGATGCCGGCCCGGCCGGCGTGACCGTGCTCACGGGCAAGGAACCGGTGTCGATGAACATGTGGGGCTTCACGCCGCACGTCTTCGGTCAGCTCGACGCCTGCTTCCGCGACTTTCTCGCCGAGCACGGGTCCGAGCAGAAGAGCGAGTGTTACATCCCGATGTCGGTCGGCCAGCTCGTGAAGGCGGGGCAGGCCACCTGCGAGGTGCTGCCAACGACGGCATCCTGGTTCGGCGCCACCTATCACGAAGACAAGGCCATCGTGCAGCGGAGCATCGCGGCGCTCGTGCAGGCCGGGGAATACCCGGCCAATCTCTGGGGCTGACGCTCGGCTCGGCCGCCGGTCACTGCCTGACGAGCACCCGCGTGCCGGGGCCGAGGATGTCGAGGAGTTCCTCGAGATCGCGGACCGAGACGACGAGACTCGTGGCCGGAGAGTTGTCGCTGACCACGTTCGGATCCTCGGCGGCTTCGATCACGAGTCCCTCGCCCAGGAGGATCGACGGCTTCGTGGAGGTCGGGTCGAGGCCTGTGGCCGCCACGGCCTGCACGTCATGCCCGTGGCCGCGACGCACGTCGACGACCGGCACCGAGCCCCCCACGCGGCCGAGGAACTGGCGTCCGATCACGACGGGGAAACTGCCCGCGTAGTTGCCGCCGAGCTGGAGGCTCAGGCGTCGCCGCGACACGCTCACCACGGCGTCGAAGGGGCCGCGGACGACCTTCACGTGCTCACCGGGGGCGAGCTGCCGCGGATCGGCGATGCCGTTGATCTTGCCGAGCAGCTGCCACGACACCCCGAGGGGCGCGGCAATCAGCGGGAGCGTCTCACCGGCCGCGACCACGTGGGGTGGCAGCAGCAGATCCTGTGGAGAGTAGATGACCGTTCCCGCGAGCTGGCCGAGCAGGTCTTCGAGACGCTGGCTCTCCTCGAGACCGAGCGATGGATCGTCGTACCAGACGGAGAGGGCGGCGAGGGCTTCGGCGTAACGGCCGGCGGCGAGTTTTTCGTGGGCGTCCGCCCAGGCCGTCGCGAACGCCGCCGACGAGCTCGTGGCGGCGGACGATGGCGGCGTGAACGCGGCCGGAGGCAGCACCGCCGTTGCGGGTGGTGCCGCCGTCGAGAGCGACGCGAACCGGTCGGGCCTGTCGATGGAGTTGCCCGGCGGCACGGGGTCGGGGATCACCGTCGCCGCGGGTGCGTGCAAGGGTGGCGGGGCCGACTCGGCGGTGAGGTAGGTGGGGGCTGCCGGCGACATGCGGGCCGGCTCGGCGATCGCCGAGCCACCGATGGCCGCGCCGGCACCCGCGGCGGCGGCGGCGATGGCGGCGGTCTGGAGCGGCGTCGCGACCGGGGGTTGGGCGGCCATCGTCGGCGGCGGCTCCGGCGTGTGCGGCGGTGCCGGCATGACGGGAGTGGGCGGCATGATCGGAGTGGGCGGCATGCCCGTCGTGGTGGGCTCGTTGGCCGCGGACGAGAGCGGAGCGACGGCCGGTGGAGGAGCCGCGGGCGGGAGGACCGGCGCCGCGGCCAACGGCACGGCAGCCACGGGGGCGGCGGGCGCCAGGTCCACCGCCGGGGGCGCGAAGGCCGGCGCGACGTTTGCCTGGGCGGCGGGATCGTCGGTCGGGTTCGACGGCCCCTTCTGCACCACGGAATACGCGCCGTAGAGAATCGTGCCGAAGAGCACGAGGACGACGAGGGGCTTGAGCGCCTCCATCGAGTCGGAATCCCGATCCGAGCGGCTTGAATGCTTGGAGCGGCTGGCCATGGCACTGCGTCCTCGGGGGGCGGTGTCAGCATCCGGATGCTGGCACCGACGGTCGTTCCAGACGGACAACTGGCACGTGGATCGCGGGATGCTAAGGAATGCCGGCATCACCGGCCAGATCGCTTTGAACCGCAGATTCGCGGGATTTCCGGGTGGCGGGGCCACCGGCCGCACCGATCGGGCGATCCCGGACGGCGGTCCCGAATCACCCGGCACTGGACCGCTGCCGTATAGTCATGCAGTTCCCGGGCGGGCACCTGCAGGCTCTTTCGATGCGTTCGCGAGACGTCGATCTGACCCGCATGCGAGACGTGGTGGCCGTCGTGTTGGCCGGCGGCCGTGGCGCGCGGCTCGACCCGCTCACCCGCGATCGCGCCAAGCCCGCGGTGCCATTCGGAGGCAACTACCGGATCATCGACTTCGCGCTTTCCAACTGTCTCAACAGCGGCCTGCGACGACTGCTCGTGCTCACGCAGTACAAGGCCAGGAGCCTCGACCGCCACCTGAACCTGGGGTGGCACCGGTTGTTTTGTCGGGACCTCGGCGAATTTCTCGACGTGCTCCCGCCCCAGCAGCGGGTCGATGACCACTGGTATCTCGGCACGGCAGACGCCGTCTATCAAAACATCTATTCGCTCGAGATGGCGGCGCCGCG
>SXWC01000121.1 GCA_005789975.1 Planctomycetaceae bacterium | reverse complement strand
CGGTGCTGGATGATTTCCCTGTGCAGGAGGCCGAGGACCCCGCACCGGAATCCGAACCCGAGGGCCTCGCTGCTCTCCGGGGCGTATTCGAACGAGGGGTCGTTGATCACGAGCTTTTCGAGCGCGTCGCGGAGCTCCTCGAAGTTTTCGCCCTCGCTCGGATAGAGGCCGCAGTAGACCATCCGCTGTGGCGGCTTGTAGCCGGGCATCGGGGCCGCGGCGTGGTCGCCGGGGATCGTCACCGTGTCGCCGATGTGAACCTGCTTCACGTCCTTGATGTTGCAGACGAGATATCCCACCTGCCCCGCCGAGAGAGCGTCGCAGGCCCGCCGCTGCGGCACGAACTGGCCCAGCTCCAACACCTCGTGGGTGACACCGGTCTCGAGGAAGCGGATCTTCTGCCCCTTGGTGATCGTGCCGTCGATGAGCCGCACGTAGGTGATCGCGCCGCGGTAGCTGTCGTAGTGGCTGTCGAAGATCATCGCCCGCAGGACGGCGTCGGGGTCGCCCTTGGGGGGCGGGATGCGTTCGATGATCGCCCCGAGCAGGTCATCGATGCCGATGCCCGTCTTGGCGCTCGCCTTGATGACGTCGGCCGAATCGATCGCCAGGCTCTGCTCCATCTCGAGCAGCACGTCGTCCACCCGGGCGTGGACGAGATCGACCTTGTTGATCACCGGCACGATCGCGAGATCGAGGTTCATCGCGGCGAAGGCGTTGGCCACGGTCTGGGCCTCGACCCCCTGGAAGGCGTCCACGAGCAGCACCGCTCCCTCGCAGCAGGCCAGGCTGCGGGAGACCTCGTAGTGAAAGTCCACGTGGCCGGGGGTGTCGATGAGGTTGAGCTCGTAGACCTCCCCCTGATGCCGGTATTCCATCCGCACGGCCCGGGCCTTGATGGTGATGCCCCGCTGCCGCTCGAGCTCCATATCGTCGAGCATCTGCTCCTTGAGCTGCCGTTTTTCCACCGTTCCGGTGGATTCGAGAAGCCGGTCGGCGAGCGTGCTCTTGCCGTGGTCGAGGTGGGCGATGATCGAGAAATTGCGAATGTGTTTGCAGTCCATGGGAGGATTGTACCGTTTTCCGGCCGTCGTTCCGGGATGGATGCCGCCGGCGGCCGTTCCGCGGCCCACGCCTGACCCGCCGGCGGGTGGGTGATCGGGCTTGCCCCGCCATCCACGAGCATGAACGGCAGGCAGGCGGGGAGCCCGGACCGGAAGCCGGATCAGGCGTGCTTTCGCCGGTGGTCGAGTCGGGCAAGGCCGGCGGCACCGATCGCGCCGGCATCACCGCCGAGGGTGGCGTAGCGAATCGTCGTGCGCCGCACGAGCACCTCGAACGTGCGCCGGTGCACCTCCGCACGGACACGATCGATGAACATCCGGCCCAGCGGATGCTCGTCGCGGCCGAAGGTCATCGCCCCGCCGATCACGACCGCCTCGGGATCGATCGTGTGCATGAGCGTGACGATGCCGATGCCGAGCCAGCGGGCCGCCTCCATGATCACGCCGAGCGCCAGGGAGTCGCCCGCGGCCGCCTCGCGGGCGATCAGGATCGGCGAGAGCGGCTCGCCGGCGGCGACGGCCTCGGCGAGGGATCCGGTGCCCCCGGCCGCAAGCGCCTCGGCGGCCATCGATTTCACCGAGGTGGCACTGGCATAAGCCTCGAGATGGCCCGGCTGGCCGCACGGACACGTCCGAGCCTCGGGCGACGGATCGACGATGATGTGCCCGCATTCGGACCCGTGGCTGTGGGCCCCCTCCACGTTGACATCGCCGATGATGATCCCCCCGCCCACGCCGGTGCCGAGCGTGAGCAGCACGAGCGACGACGAACCGCGGGCTGAACCGACCCAGAACTCGCCGTACCCGGCGGCGTTGGCGTCGTTGGCAAACGTGACCGCGTGGCCGCTGTGGGCGGCCACGCGGTCACGCAGCGGAAAGTCATCCCAGCCCGGCAGGTTGCCCGCCCGGACGATCCTCCCCGCGGGGATGTCGAGCGGACCGGGCGATCCCAGGCCCACGCGGGCGAGGTCGGCCGTGGCGACCCCCGCAAGCGACGCCAGCGTGTGCACCGCGCGGCCCATGCGGGCGGCCGCATCTTCCGGCCCACGGGTCGCATGCGTCGGCTCGGTGTGGAAGGCCACGAGCCGCCCTTCGTCATCGACGAGTGCGGCCTTGATGTTGGTGCCGCCGAGATCCACGCCCGCATACAGCGGTTGGGTCGCCTCGGCGAGCGGCAGGAGATCCCGGCCGGAGTCGCTCATTCCGGCAGACGGCTCGTTTCGACCGTCGGCGTCGGGCCGGTGCAGGCCTTCATGAACTCGACCAGATCGGCCTTCTCCTCCGCAGTGAGCCGGAGGGGCCGGATCTTCTCGCTGAGGTGGGGATTCGGGTGACCGCCCTTGTCGTACCACTCGACCACCTCCTCGAGCGTGGCCACCGAGCCGTCGTGCATGTAGGGGGCCGAGAGGGCCACGTTCCGCACCGTCGGCGTCTTGAAGGCGCCCGTGTCCTTCTCGTCCTTCGTGACCACGAACCGGCCGAGGTCGGGCTTCTCCTGATCCATGCCGACCCCGAGATTGTGGTACTGCTCGTCGGCGAGGTTGGCGCCGACGTGGCACGCGGTGCAGTTGCCCTTCTCGGTGAAGAAGATGTCCCGCCCCCGCTTCGCCGAATCCGACATGGGTTGGGCCTCGGCGGCGGCCGTGGCCGCCTTGAACTTCGCCGCGAGTTCGGGATCGTCGGCGATGTCCTCCGCGTCGATCCCTGCGAACGACCGCAACTGTTCACCGAAATCGTAGGGCGAGGGGGCCGTGACGAGCACCCGCTCGAAGGCGGCGATCGCCTGACCCACCCGGTCGATGGTGAGCTCGCCGAAGACCATGTCGAACTGCTTCTTGTAGACGGGGTTTTCCGAGAGCCGCTTGACGACGCCCTCGTGCGTGAAACCCATCTCGATCGGATTCTGGATCGGCCCCACCGCCTGGGCCTCGAGCGAATCGACGCGCCCATCCCAGAACTGCTTGCCCGAGAGAATCCGGTTGTACGACACCGGCGAGTTGCGGCCGCCGAGCTGGCCGCGGATACCGACACCGGTCTTCGTATGGGCCGAATAGCCTTCGGTCGGACTATGACAACTCGCACAACTCACGGTCGAATCGGACGAGAGTCGTGGATCGAAGTAGAGCTGCCGCCCGAGTTCGATCTTGGCACGAGTGAGCGGATTGGTGTCGAGTCCGGTGATCTGCGCGGCACCCTGGGAAAGCCCCAGGGGCAGCACCGGCTCGAGCACGCTGAAGTTTCTGGGGTCGGCCAGCCAGGCGTCGATTTCCGCCAGCGTGATCGGGCCTGAGCCGGGCACGCCCGCGGTGAGCGCGGGCTCGCCCAACGCGACCTTCTCCATCGCGACCTTCTCCGGCGCGACCTGCTCCGGCGCGACCTTCTCCGGCGCGACCTGCTCCGGCGGTGCGGCGGCGGCGGCGTCGATCGCCCGATCGGCGGCGGCGGTCCGTTCATCGACCTCCTTCCGCGACTCGTCGATCGTCTGGGAGGCCGATGCGGCGGCCGGCGGGTTCACGGCCGCCGGTTCCATCTCGATGGTCTCGATCTCCACGATGTCTTCGCGGGCGATCGGGCCGCCCGCAGGTGAGCAGCCGATCGCGATCCCGGCCGAGAGGACCGCCAGGAGAGCCAGAGGACGACCACACCAGGCGGCGGGTCGTGAAGACATGTCGCACATGCAGATGGACACGTAAAACCTCACTCGGGGGTGACTCGGCGGGTGTCGTCCGGTAAACCGCGAGAGCATTATAAGTGCTTCGAAACAGGCGAACAGTCGCTTCCGCCCCGGCCGCCGGACGACCCGATCCGCCTACCGGCGGCCGATGAAATCGGGGGTCACCAGCCATTCCAGTTCCCCGGGCTGGCCCGGGCCGTCATCGAGGGCGATCGCCGCCACCGCCCCTTTCTGCATCCTGACCCCCGCCGAACCGTCTCCGATCGACCTCGCGATCAGTCGGCCGACGCACGGCGCGTGCCCCACCCAGGCCACGCTGGCCGCATCCTGACGGATCGTCCACTCCACCAGTTTGTGCCAGTCGGATCCCGGGGCGAGCGGCTCGACGACCTCGATTCGGGGCCGCCGCGGAAGTTCAGCGGCGAGGATTTCGGCGGTTTCCATCGTCCTCACGAGCGGACTGGTGGCGATGACGTCGATCTCCATGCCTCCGCGGACGAGTCGGCGGACGAGTCGGGCGAATCGCTTGCGACCCTTGCGGGTCAGCCGTCGCGAGTGATCGCCACCATCGGCCGAGAGATCCTCGGCCGTCGCGTGCCTGACGACATACAGTCGGGTCGTGATCATGCTCATGGGGGCGATTGTGGCGGCCGCTGCCGCGGCGGGCAAGGCGGCGGCATTCCGTCGCCATGCCACGACCGCGAACGTGGGGCGCCGCCCTCCACCTCGCCGACATCCGCTTCAGGCCCGCCGCCAGAGCTCGTCCCAGCCGCAGCCCTCCCGGTGCACGGCCGCCGCCGCCTCGTCCCTCCAGCGGGCGGCATCGACGGGATATCCCGCGGTCGGTCCGAGCCCCGGCTGACGCGAGCCCCAGAAGGCGTTGAATGCGTGCATCGAAATCTCGCGGACATACTTCGCCGTCATGCTCGCCACCGCGACCGGCAGCCGCGATTCACCCCGCACGCAAAACTCGAAACGACACGACGCATCGGGCGCGAGATACACCGACCGCTCCGGGGTTTCCTCGACGACCTGCACGAGCGGAGCCCCGACCGCCCGCGACACGAGCGGCGCGTACCGGCGCCGCCCGCCGTGACGGTCGCACCACACGACCACCGGCTCGCTCCGCGCCCCGGCCGCGAGCGGCGCCGCGAGGCCGAGCGTGGCCTGGGAAAGGATGTCGCTCTTGTTGAGGCCCGCGGCCAGCAGCCGGTTGAACTCCCCCGGCTGGATGACCCGGCAGCGGACCGTCACGAGCGTCACACCCCACGCAGCCAGGGCTTTTGCGGCGCGGCCGGCGATCTCCAGGCAGTCGGCCGCGGCGGATTCGCGCGGGAGCGGGAGCGTGTCGCGCACGGCCGCCTCGGGCGGGACCGACTCGCGGTCGTGGGCGGCGGTTGAATCGGGCGCGAGCTCCCGCCATGCCGCCGGCACACTCCCCGTCGCCAACGCGAGTCCGGCCACCGCGCCGCGTTCGAGCGCCGCAAACCCGGCGCCGCCGCGGAAGATCCGCTTGGAATCACCCCACAGCGGCCCCGCCGCCGCGGCGGAGCGGGCGAAGGCCTCCTCGAGCAGGGCCGGGTCGGCGCCGGCGTTCACCCGCCAAGCCGTGGCGGCCACGACGAGCGGTCCGAGGTTCGGGCCGTAGCCCGCCTCGTCGGTGCCGATCACGAGCGTCATGCCTGCGACCCGGGGGGCGGTGGCCACTGCCGGCAGTATTCGTAGATGGCGATCGCCGCCGATGTCGCCGCGTTGAGGCTGTGCGGCAGGCCGGCCATCGGAATCTCCGCCACGCGGTCGAGACGGTCGAGCTCGTCCTGCTCGAGCCCCGTCCGTTCATTGCCGATCACGAGCACGGTGCGGCTCGCGAAGCCGAAGGTGAACAGGCTCTCCGAGCGGGTGGTCTGCTCGAGTCCGACCAGTTCGTAACCCTCCGCCCGCAGCCGGTCGAGCACCGGCGGCAGGCTGCGATGCACGGCGACCTCCACCGATGCGGCGCCGTCTCGCGCGATCCGGCCATGAACGCCGGCGGCGCCGCAGGCCACGACCCGGGCGATGCCGAAACAGCCGCAGGTCCGTACGATATGGGAGAGGTTCACATGGCTCCGCATGGCCGCGCAGGCCACGATCAGTTCGCGGGCCGACGCGAGCTGCTCGGGAGGCTTGTGACGGATGTGTTCGAACCGCGGCATGGCACTGGGGTCTTGAAGCACGAACTGCGGAGCGGGAACTGGATGAGCGGATTGTGCGGCCGGCGAACGACACTGCAAACCCTCGCCATCATGCTGGCGGGCTGCGGCTGGCTTTGTGACGGCGGGATGCCACCGGCCCTGGGCGAGGCGGAGGGGGGCGACGTCGGCCTGGAAATCGTCGATCACGAGGGCCTCCTGGCGGCCGTGGCGGCCCACAGGGGCAAGGTCGTGGTGCTCGACTGCTGGAGCACGTCTTGCCCGCCATGCGTCAAGGAGTTTCCCCGGCTCGTCTCGCTCGCCGCCGCCCATCCCGACCGGATCGCCTGCCTGTCGCTGGCCTTCGATTACGAGGGAATCGGCACCCCCGAGGAGTCGCTGCCTCGCGTCCGCGGATTCCTCGAACAGGTCGGGGCCGGCGACGTGTGCAACATGCTCTCCCGCGAGGAGGCCGACGTGATGTACCGCAAACTCGACCTGACGAGCGTGCCGGCGGTGTTCATCTGGCGGCCCGACGGCTCGCTCGCCACGCGGTACGACGACGACTTCGCCTCGAAGACGCTCGGCAGGCCCTTCACCTACGACGACGTCGAAGCGACGGTGCGGCAACTCCTGGACGCTCCCCGGCCCTGAGCTTCTGTCACCCCGCGCCCGAGCCGCTGCAGCGGCTGGTTGAGGGCGTTACGCGAGGGGCGGTAGACTCCCTGTCTTCCCGCGGAAACGAAGCCGTTGCCGCATCCGTGTTTCCGCTTTCCGCTGGAGCGCCCGCATGTCGTCGGTTTCTCGTCGCGGCACGGCGTCCGCCGACATCGTCCGCAATCCTCTGGCCGGCGGTCGCGAGACGGTCGAGTCGATCGTCGTGGCCTTCACGCTGGCGCTGCTCTTCCGGGCGTTCGAGGCCGAGGCGTTCGTGATCCCCACCGGCTCGATGGCGCCGACGCTGATGGGCCGGCACAAGGATCTCACCTGCTCCTCCTGCACCGCCGAGTTTCGCGTGGGCGCCAGCCAGGAATGGGACGAGGCGGCGGGGCGGGTGCGGCCCGACAGGCTCGTGCCCAAGGCCCGCTGCTTCAACTGCGGCAACGAAATGTCGCTCGCGATCGGCCGTGGCCAGCCCGACCCCCGCTATCCCTCCTTCAACGGCGACCGGATCCTCGTCGACAAGCTGGTCTACGACTTCGCCGAGCCCCGGCGCTGGGACGTGGTCGTCTTCAAATATCCAGAAGACGCCAAGACCAACTACATCAAGCGGCTCGTCGGCCTGCCGGGCGAGACGGTGTTCATCGCGGGGGGCGACATCTGGACGAGTACGGACGACGCCGAGCCGGTCATCGCCCGCAAGCCCCCGAAACGACTCCTCGCGATGCTGCAGTGCGTGCATGACAGCCGGCACGTGTCGGAGGAACTCGTCAGGGCCGACTGGCCGACCGCGTGGGCCGACTGGGTCGCGGCCGGCGGCGGCCGCTGGACGACGGACGACGACGGCCGGTCCTTCGCGGCGACCTGCGCCGCGGGCGAATCTGCCGAACTCCGCTACCGGCACCTGCTCCCCTCCGGCGAAGACTGGCGGACCATCCGCGCGGGCGGCCGTCCTCGGCCCACGCCGCAGCCGGTGCCGGTTGACGACTTTCAGCCCTACAACACCAATCCCACGCGACTGCATCCGGTGGGCGACCTCGCCGTCGAGATGGTCCTCGAGAGTCGCTCCACGGGGGGCGTCGTCGAGCTCGATCTCGTCGAAGCGGCCGCACGCCATCGGCTCACGATCGATCTCGCCGACGGTGCCGTGCGGTTGCTGATGGCCGGCCGCGACGCGAGCGACGCGGCGACGGCTTCGACGCCGCTTCGTGGCAGGGGCTCTTGGAAGATCCTCTTCGCCAACGTGGACGACGAGCTTTCGCTCTTCGTCGATGGCCGCACGATCGTCTTCGACGGCCCCTCCAGCTGGGCGCGGCCGATGCCGCAAACCCCGCCGCAGGCCGGCGCCGCGGCGGCCGAACCGGGCTCGGCGGAGGCGAGCGACCTGGCGCCGGTGGGCGTGCGGGCCCTGGCCGCGGACGTGCGGGTGACCGATCTGCGGGTGCTCCGCGACATCTATTACATCGGCGCGGTGGACATCGATCGCAACAGCATGATCATGGAAGAGGATGTCCTCGGCTTTCCGCTCCGCTCCGACCAGTTCTTCATGCTCGGCGACAACTCGGCCGCCAGCAAGGACAGCCGCCTGTGGCTCACGGGCCACCACGTGGACCGCCGGCTCCTGATCGGCCGGGCGCTGGCCGTCTGGTGGCCCCATGCCGTGCCGGCCAAGTGGAGCGTTCCCCTGCGGTTCCGGGGCTGGGATTTGCGATTGCCCTCGTGGCCCAACTTCGGGAGGATGCGGTTCGTGCGGTGAGCGGCCCCGTCGGCCGGCCGCGCCCGGGCCGTACCGATGGAGTGGGACGGATGTCGCTCTTGAGTGTCGAAGGCCTCGTCAAAAACTACGGCCGCCGCCGGGTCGTCGATGGCGTGGATTTTCACGTCGAGGAGGGGGAGATCGTCGGCCTGCTCGGGCCCAACGGCGCCG
>SXWC01000120.1 GCA_005789975.1 Planctomycetaceae bacterium | reverse complement strand
GCTACGCCCGCCAGGACCGCAAGGATGCGGGCCGCGTGCCGATCACGGCCAAGCTCGTGGCCAACCTGATCACCCGGGCGGGAGCCGACCGGGTGTTGGCGATGGACCTGCACGCGGCGCAGATCCAGGGCTTTTTCGACGTGCCGGTGGACCACCTCTACGCCGCGCCCGTCCTCAACAACCACCTGCAGTCGCTCGAGATCCCCCGGGAGGACATCGTCGTCGTGAGCGCCGACGAAGGGGGCATCAAGCGGGCCGTGGGCCACGCCAACCGGATCGGCGCGCCGCTGGCGATCATCGATAAGCGACGGCTCTCGGCCGACACGACCAAGAGCGCCAACATCATCGGCGCGAGCGTCGAGGGCAAGACGGCGATCCTGTTCGACGACATGATCAGCACGGCCGGATCGATCTGCGGCGCGGCCGACGTGGTCAGCAAGCACGGGGCCAAGGCGATCTACGCCGCCGCGACCCACGGGCTGCTCGTCGGCCCGGCGAGCGAACGGCTCAAGCAGGCGCCGTTCGACAAGATCATCATCACCGACTCGATTCCGCTCACCCCCGGCAAAATGCTCGGAAACATCACCGTGCTCTCGGTCGCCGGACTGCTCGGCCAGGCGATCAAGCGGATCCACCGCAACGAGTCGGTGAGCATGATGTTCCAATAGCGCCCGCGACCTCTTCCGGCGTGCCGGCCCCCCGCGGCGGCCCGAAAATGGCCGTCAGACTCCACCAGGCGTGGCGTTTGCGGCCGGAAACGCCCCCGCTTGCGGAAGCTGCGGCAGATGGCACACTTGTGGGCTTCCTCAGCCGCCCCCTCCAGGTTTTTCTCATGAGCGACACTCTCGAAGTCACCCTCCGCAAAGGCACTGGTTCCCGGGAGAGCCGCCGGCTCCGCCGGCAGGGGCTCGTTCCCGCCATTCTTTACGGCCATGGCGAGAAGTGCGTCGATCTGTCCACCACGCGGGAGGCCATTGCGGCCGCGGTCCGTCACGGCAGCCGGGTGGTCAATTTGACCGGCGCGGTGAAGACGGCCGCCCTCGTCCGCGAGCTCCAGTGGGACACGTACGGCGTCGAGCCGCTCCACATCGATTTTCTGCGTGTGAGCGCGTCGGACCGGATCCGCGTGAAGGTGCCCGTTCACCTCAAGGGCGAATGCCCGGGGCAGCGGGCGGGCGGCGTGGTGAGCATCGTCCTCCACGAGGTCGAACTCGAGTGCACCGCCGACCATGTTCCGGAAATGGTCCACGTCAACGTCGGCCATCTCGAACTCGGCCATGCGATCAAGGTGAAGGATCTGGAACTGCTCCACGGCGCGAAGGCCGTCGATGACGCCGAAGAGCCGGTCGTGAGCTGCACCCTGCCCGCCAAGAAGGGCGAGGAGGCGGCCGCGGGCGCTGTCGCCGAACCCGAAATCATCGGCCGCAAGGCTGCGGAGGAAGGAGAGGCGGAAGCTGGAAAGTCGTGATCCCGTCCGTGGGTTTTCACCGGACAAGGTGCCTGAGGCTCCTGGAATCACGGACTGGTATCACGGACTTCAATCCGTAGGACGACCGTGAAACTCCTTGTCGGGCTGGGAAACCCCGGGCATGTCTATCAGGACACGCGGCACAACATCGGCTTTGAAGTGCTCGAGTTGCTCGCGAAGCGGGCAGGATCGCCGACGAGGCGGCCTCGGTTTCAGGGCGAGACGGCCCAGGCGACGATTCGCGGCACCCCCGTTCTCCTGCTCTGGCCCCTCACCTGGATGAATCTCAGCGGTTCCGCCGTGTTGGCGGCCAGGGACTTCTACAAGATCGCGGATTCTGACATGATCGTGGTTTGCGACGACTTCAATCTCCCGCTCGACACCGTCCGGCTGCGGCCGGCGGGTTCGGCTGGAGGCCAAAACGGGCTGGCCGACGTGCTGGCCCGGCTCGGAACGACGACGATCCCCCGGTTGAGACTCGGGATCGGCCCCGTTCCGGCGGGTTGGAAGTCGGCCGACTTCGTTCTCGGCAAGTTTCCGAAGGCGGATCGGGACCGGGTCGGAGTGGTGTTGGAGCGGGCGGCGGACGCCGCGGAAGAATGGGTCGCCCTGGGCATCCAGGCGGCCATGAACAAATACAACTGAACGCCTTCCGGGCGTTCAACGGAAACTGGACATCGAAACGAGACGCTTGAGAGGAGCACGACATTCATGGCGGTGTACGAAGGCATGTTCATCTTGGATCCGGCGAAGTTTGCCCGAGATCCCGGGGCCGCGGCCCAGCAGATCGCAGACCTCATCACGCAGCACGGCGGAACGGTGCTCGCCGCGCGGCTGTGGGACGAGCGAAAGCTTGCCTACCCGATCAAGGGCCACAAGAAGGGCATCTACTGGCTGACCTACTTCACGGTGCCCGGTGGCAACCTGATCGCGTTCGAGCGGCAGTGTGAAATCACCGACGACATCGTCCGCAAACTCGTGCTCAAGGTCGACGATCGGATCGCCGACGCGCTGGTGCAGCATGCCCTCGCAGGCGAGGCCGCTCCCCGACGCGCCCCGGCGCCGGCAACCTCCCCGGCGGCCGCCCCCGCCACCACCGAGTAACGTGCGCGAATGACCGTTGCCGGAACACTTGCAACCTTCGGCCAGGCGGGGTATCCTGCCCGGAGTTGTACATGCGTTCAGCAGTCACGCCGGAGATAACATCATGGCCAGTTTCAACAGGGTTGTGCTGCTCGGCAACGTGACCCGTGATCCGGAGCTCCGTTACATCGCCAACGGCACGGCTGTCACCGACATCGGGCTGGCGGTGAACGACCGCCGCAAGACTCCCTCGGGCGAGTGGGTGGAGGAGACGACCTTCGTCGATGTCACGCTCTGGGGCCGCACAGCCGAGGTGGCTGGCGAATACGTCACCAAGGGAGCACCGCTCCTCATCGAGGGCCGGCTCAAGCTCGACACCTGGGAAAAGGACGGCAAGAAGAACTCGAAGCTCCGCGTGGTCGGCGAACGCATGCAGCTTCTTGGGTCCAAGGGCGATTCCCCGCGTGGAGAGGGACGACCCTCGAAGGCCCGGCCGGCCGGTCGCGGCGGCCCCGCTCAGGGCGGCGACGAATACGGCCAGTCCGAGGGTGATTATGATGCTCCCCAGGTTCAGTCGGGCTCTTCCGGCGTCGGTGCCGACGACGACATCCCGTTCTGATCCTTCAGCCGCTCACCGGCCCATCACCGGGCCAAGTTTTATCCCAACCAACATTCACTGAACCGTAGCAGGAGTCGAAACCATGCCCACGAAAGATGCCCCTCTCATCGAAGCGACCGGCCGCCGTCTGCCCAAGGGCAAGCGGGGCGGCGTCGAGCTGCTCCTCGTTCACAACGTCGAGCACCTCGGCAAGCAAGGCGAGGTCATCGAGGTGAAGCGGGGCTATGCCTACAACTACCTGTTGCCACAGGGCCTGGCGACCGTTGCCACCGACCATCACAAGCGGATGGTGGAGAAGCATCGTGCCAAGCTGGAGGAGATCGCTCGCGAGCGGCTCGCCGGACTCCGCAGCGTGCTTCAGGAACTGGTTCGCACCAGTGTCACGATCGAAGCCAACGCCAACGACGAGGGGCATCTCTACGGGTCCGTCGGCGCCACCGAGATCTCGCGGTCCCTCAAGCAGCAGGATCTCATGGTCACGGCCGATCAGATCATCCTGCAGGGGCCTCTCAAGGAGGTCGGTCTCTACACCGTGAAGGTCAAGCTCGCTCCGGAGGTCGAGGGCGACCTCAAGGTGTGGGTGGTGCCGAGCAGCAGCGAAGCCGGCGCGAAGTAAGGCGACTCGGCAGGCCGATCCGGCCTGGCTCGCGGGTGGTTGGTGACAAGGGCTTGCTGGGCACGGAGGCTCGACGATGGCTTTATCCCGTGACGGAGGCCGTGATGGTGGCGGCCGCGAGCGGCGGCGGCCCCGTCGTGAGCAGGGTGGTCCGGCCACGACCATGCTCATCGACACTCGCGAACGACCGGCCAACGTCGATGCCGAAAAGGCGGTGCTCGGCAGCATCCTGCTCAAGCCCGACGTCTGCGACGACGTCGCACTGGTGCTGCGGCCCGAGGACTTTTCCGACGAGTCGCATCAGCTGCTCTACCGGCACCTGCTCGAACTCCACGACACCGGCAAGCGGATCGACGCCACGATCGTGGTGGAGCGGCTCCGCACGCAGGGCGATTTCGAAAAAATCGGCGGTGCGGCGACCCTGGCGGACGTGGTGCAGGCCGTGCCCCACGCGGCCCATGCCAGCCATTACGCCGCGATCGTCCGCGACAAGGCGCTCCTGCGGTCGTTGATCGACGCCGGCACCGACATCCTCCGCGACGCCTACGACGCATTCGACGAACCGCGGCAACTGCTGGCCCGGGCGGAGGAGAAGATCTTCTCGATCCTCGAGCGGCGCAGCTCCGCTGAGGCGAAGCCGATTCAGTCGGTGCTCGAGGAAGTCATGGTGCGGATGGACGCCCGCATGAAGCAGGAGCACACGATCGGCGGTGTGGAGACCGGCTTCTCGGACCTCGATGCGCTCTGCGGAGGCCTGCACAACTCCGAACTGGTGATCCTGGCGGCTCGGCCCAGCATGGGGAAGACCGCCTTTGCGATGAACATCGCGGAGCATGTCGCGATCACGCTCAAGCAGCCGGCGCTCTTCGTGAGCCTCGAAATGGCGAGCCTCGAACTGGCCGACCGTTTGCTCTGTTCGTCGGCCCAGGTCAATGGCCACCGGCTCCGCAACGGCACGATCTCGCAGGAGGATCGCCGCCGGCTCGTGCAGAAATCGTCTGAAATCGGGACTTCGCCGCTCTACATCGACGACACTCCGAGCCGCACGCTCACGGAGATCGCCGCCGTCGCCCGCCGGCTCAAGCGAAAGGAGGGGCTCGCGCTGATCGTGATCGACTACCTGCAGCTCATCGAGCCCGACAATCCCCGCGATCCGCGACAGGAGCAGGTGGCGCGGATCGCCCGTCGCCTGAAGGGGATGTCGCGTGAACTCGACATCCCGGTGCTCTGCCTCGCCCAGCTCAACCGGCAGGCCGAAGCCTCCCGCGACAATCGACCACGACTCAATCATCTCCGCGAGTCGGGGGCGATCGAGCAGGATGCCGATCTGGTGATGTTCGTGCACCGCGAGGAGTATTACCAGACCAACGACGAAGACCGGGAGCGGGTTCGCGGCCAGGCGGAAATCATCATCGCCAAGCAGCGGAACGGCCCGATCGGCGACGTGAAACTCCTCTGGCAGCACGACTTCACGAGGTTCGTCAACCTCGAGCACCGTCCCTACGACGAATTCGAACAGTTCAACTCGTCGGGCTTCTGACGGTCGGCCGGCGGTTCGCGGCGGCGCGGTCGGTGCCGGGCCTGACGTCGAGGTCGAGGCCGTCGTCCTCGCCACGTTCCAGACGCTCCCAGGCGATCGCCCCCATCGCCGCATTGTCGGTACACAGTGGCCGGGGAGGGATGAAGACGCGCAGCCCGCGCTTCCGGCCCAGAGCCTCGATCGCTTCACGAAGAAGGGTGTTGGCCGCCACGCCCCCCCCCACGGCCACGGCCCTGCAGCCCGTGCGGATCACGGCGAGTTCGACCTTCGCGAGCATCGTGTCGACGGCGGCCTGCTGGAACGAGGCGGCGAGGTCGGCGCGTTTTCGGCCCAGCGGTGGGGACACGTCGTCGGGACCGCCGGGCGGCCTGACGAGGTATCGGAGGGCCGTCTTGAGTCCGCTGAAACTCATGTCCAGCCGCTCGCGGTCGTTGGCCAGCGGCCGCGGCAGGCGATGGGCCTTGGCGTTGCCTCCCTCGGCTGCGCGTTCGATCTCCGGGCCGCCCGGATAGCCGAGGCCGAGCAGGCTGGCGGCCTTGTCGAAAGCCTCTCCGGCGGCATCGTCGATCGTGCCGCCCAGGCGCTCGGCATCGAACGCCGAACGCATGTGGAGCAGGGATGTGTGGCCGCCGCTGGCGACGAGTCCGACGCAGGGGTAGGGCAGCGGCCCCCCGTGGGCGAGCCGGCAGGCGTAGAGATGGGCGAGAACATGGTCATAGCCGACGATCGGGACGCGGAGCGCCGCCGCGATCGCCTTCCCGGCTGACAGCCCCACGAGGAGCGAGCCGACGAGGCCGGGGCGGACGGCCACGGCGACGGCCTCGAGATCACGAGTGCCGACGCCGGCCCGGCTCACCGCCTCGTCGATCACGGGAATGATCCGCTCGACGTGCGCCCGCGAGGCTATCTCCGGCACGACGCCGCGATAGCGTGCGTGCAGTTGCTCCTGGGAGGCGACGACACTCGAGAGCACCTCGCGCTCCCGGTTGATGACCGCGGCCGCCGTCTCGTCGCAGGTGGTTTCGATCGCAAGCAGTGGCATGATGGCTTTATACCAACCCGGCCACCTTCAAAAGTCGTACCACATGCCGATGCCGGCGCGGTTCTGGTTGTAGAACACGAACTCATACTGCGGATCGGATCCGTAGAGATATTCAAACCCGATCCGAAAGAGCTTCTCGCTCCGTCGGCCCCGCCAGGCCCAGCCGGCCTGCGCGCAGACGTTGCCCCCCCAGTCGAGTTCCTGCCGCGTCATGCCGTTGATGGCAAAAAACGGCGCACCGCGGGCACCCGTCGGTCTGGCCTGGATGAGTTCCGTGCCGAATTGAAACTCCCACGGCTCGGAGCCACCGGAGTTGAAGAACGCCCAGCCGACCTCGCCGTAGAGTCGCATCCAATCGAAGAGGTAGTAGGAATTTCCCCACACGATCACGTCGCGGACGTAGTTCACCCGGGGGAAGTCCGGGTATTTGAGCATCGACTCGTCGCCCAGGTGCGCGCTGTTGTGGTAGTAGGCGAGTTTCGTCTGCCAGCGGCCCACGCCATAGACGAACGGAACACCGAAGCGGTAGTCGGCGGACCGGAGATCGCGGTCATCCTGCGGATCGAGTCGCACGAACGCCGCCCCCTCGATCTGGACCTCGAAGCCCTGCGGGTGGAGGACGGTGTCGGAACCGTAGCGGAGCACCGAGGCCCGCCCTCCGAGGGTCGTGTCCCAGAGCCAGTCGTTGCTGACCGACGGATCGAGCGGATCGGCCGCGGAGTCCTTGTACCACACCGATCCGATCCGCGATTCTTTCGGTCCGGCGAGGTAGCTTGTGTAGATGAGGTTGTTGGGCAGCAGTTGCCACGACCACGGCCGCGCCGCCCAGAGGTCGTCGAAGCAATCCGGGTACGCCGCATGCACGGGCGCACAGACGTCGGGGCAACATTCCCCGGGGTCATATTCGCCGTCGAGAAGCACCGGGCCCCGGGACCTGGTCGGGGGCAGGTCGTGAATGACCGGCGATTCGTCCGACTCGTAAAACCCATCGGCGGGCAGTGCGAGTCGGGGCAGCGTCTCCACGTCGGCGGACAGTCCCTCCTGGGCCTGGGCTGCGGCCCAGGACACCGTCATGGCGACGAGCATCGTCAGCCCGCGGAGGCCGAACGACCACGCCCGCCGCGAACGGTGTTCGCGAGAAAGGCGGATCGAAGCGGAAATGGTCACGATGGGCATGAAGCGACTTTGATCGATGACTGACGGTTCGCGACTGGAGGCGACCATGGCTTGCAGATGATGAGGGTCGAGGCGACACTCTAGCGACCACCTCCGCGGCCTCCACAGACTGATCGGCAGGACGGGGGTGGGTTCGCAAGCGACATCTTCCGTCGACTTCTGCACAAGGTCCGGCCGCGGCAAGCGGCGCAGGATCGGGAAGCCGGCAGATCGCCATCCCTGCCCCGGCCTCCCGGTCTGCCACCACCACGCACATGAAGCCGATGACCCAAACCGACAATCCCCCGCCATCACGGCCGGAGACGGACCCGAAGATCGCGGCCGCCCTCGGCCGCATCCCCAGCGGACTGTTCATCGTCGCCTGGCGGGAAGGCGACACCGACCGCTCCATGCTGGCGAGTTGGGTGATGCAGGCGGGCTTCGCCCCGCCGCTGGTGAGCATCGCCGTGGCGGCGTCTCGCGACCTGCTCGCCGTGCTCGATCGCGGCACGCCGTTCGTCGTGAGCGTGCTCGGCGAATCACAGCGTCCGCTGCTCGCCCGCTTCGGGAAGCCCGCGGCCGACGCGTTCGACGGGCTCATGGTGCACCGTACGGCCGGCGGCGCGGCGGCGTTGGCCGACGCGGCCGCCTGGATGGAGTGCAGGCCCGTCGCCCGTGTGGCCCATGGTGACCATGTCGTCGTGCTGGCCGAAGTCGTCTCCGGGGCCGGGACGGACAGCCCGCAACCGCTGGTGCACGTCCGGAAAAACGGGCTACGCTATTGACTTCCCGAGCCGGCTTTCCAAAGTAAGTCGGTCGGTGGCATTCCAGACACCTCCGGGGGAATCGTGCAGCGATGACATTCGATGCAATCCGGCCGCATGGCCCCACTCGACCCTTCCTGCCCGGCTGGCTGGCGACGTTGGCCTGCGCCGTGGGGCTGACGTTCGGCTGTTCGAACGGGAAGCCGGTCCCGCCCCCCGTCACGGGTGACGGGCCATCCGCCGCCGGCACGAAGGCGGTCGCGAAGCGTTTCGTCTTCATCACCAACGGCGACGATCCTTTCTGGGACGCCCTGCTCAGCGGGCTGAAGGAAGGCGAGCAACGCTTCGGCTGTGCCGCGGCGGGCATCAGCGTCTCCCGCGACGTGAACAACGCATCGGCCGAGGGGCAGATCGAGAGGCTGCGGCAATACGCCACCCAGGACGACATCGCCGGCATCGCCATCAGCGTGATCCAGGCCGACAACCAGTCGATCGTCGAGGAGATGAAGAAACTCCAGGCGAAGGGCGTGAAGGTGATCACGGTCGACGGCGACGTGAACCGCGGCACGTTTCGGGACGCCAGGCCCTACTACATCGGCACCGACAACGTCGTCGGCGGGCGGACACTCGGCGCCGCCACGCGGGCGATCCTCGAGGCCAAGGGGGTCGAGAACGGGGGGTATGTCCAGTTTGCCGGCTTCACCGACAACGACAACGCCCGCAGCCGCATGAACGGGGTCAAGGAGACCCTGGGGGGGAACTACGTCGAACGTGACCGAATGGCCGACGAGATGGATCTGCCGAGGGCACGCGACAACGTCCGTAACGCCACGCAGAACCACAAGGATCTCGCGGCGCTCGTGGGCATCTGGGCCTACAACGCTCCGGCGATCGCCGACGTGGTCACCGAGACGGGAACCCGCGACAAGTACGTCGTCGCGACCTTTGACGCGGCCGACCTGGCGATCTCTCAGATGGAAAAGGGGAACATCGACGTGATGGTCGTCCAGAATCCATTCGAGATGGGCGTGCGAACCGTGCGGCTCCTCAAGGCGATGGTCGAGAAGGACGAGGCGGTCATCAAGGAGATGTACCCGCGGGCCGGCGAGGCCGAGGGCGACATCCACACGACCGGCCTGCGCGTGGTCGTGCCGGACGCGTCATCGCCGGTGAAGCCGGAACTCTTCGATCCCAACGTGGTCGAGTTCATGACGCTGCCCGACTTCAAGGCGTGGCTGGCGAAATACAACCTCACCAGCTCCTGACTATGAACCTCTCCGGCACCTCGGGCGGCGGCTGGCGGCTGCCCCGGCACGAACTCGCCCTTCTGGGCGCGATCGTGCTCGTGTTCGTGGGCACCGGATGGCTCGACCCGAATCACACCTACTTCGCGAACTGGGCCGAGAGCCGCGACATCATCCTGCGAAACACCGCGCTGCTGGGCATCATCGCCCTCGGTGCGGCCGTGGTGATCATCGCGGGGGGCATCGATCTCTCGGCCGGATCGATGGTCGCCTTCAGCGCCACGACCTGCGCCCTTCTCCTGGCCCTGTTTTCCGACGTCGATGACAAGCGGCTCGTCACGGTGCCCCCGCTCGGCATCGCCGCCGCGATCGGCGGCGCGATGCTCTCCGGGCTGCTTGTCGGCACGCTGCACACCTGGCTGATCACGTCGATCCGACTGCCCCCCTTCGTGGCCACGCTCGCCACGCTGGTGGGCCTGCGGAGCTTCGCCCGGGCGATGTGCCTGTTCGTGACCAAGGAGCGCTGGGGGAGCGAGTCGCAGCAGATCAACGTCAACACCCCTTTCTTCGGCTGGCTCAAGGAGCACAACGTCTGGATCTCGACGGGCACGTTCCTCGTGCTCGCGGTGGTCACCTGGCTGATCCTCTCGCGGACGGTGCTCGGCCGGCATCTCTACGCGCTCGGCGGCAACGAACAGGCCACCCGCCTGAGCGGCATCCGCACCGAGAACGTGAAATGGTTCGCCTACTGCTACGGCAGCCTGACGGCCGCCCTGGCGGGCGTCTTCCTGATGGCCGACAGCAGCGTGGCCCAACCGGGCAATCTCGCCCGCGGATACGAACTCAACGCGATAGCCGCGGCGGTCGTCGGTGGCTGCAGCCTGCAGGGGGGCATCGGCACCGTGACCGGCACCGTCCTCGGCGCGCTTTTCCTGCGGCTCGTCATCGACGCCGTGTCGAAGTTGATCAAGGCCAGCGCCGACGTCTACGAAGGGATGATCGTGGGCATCATCGTGGCCCTCGCCGTCACGCTCACCCAGTTCAGCCAGCTGACGAAGGCCGGACGCACGCTCTTCCCCGGCTACCGCGGGCTCGCGGCCATCCCGACGATCGCCACGTTCGCCGGCCTGCTGGCGGTGATGGGGTCGGCCAATGTGGAGGCGTTCCGCGGCCGCACCGGCCTCCTCGGGCTTGCGGTCGGCGGCGGCGTGCTGCTGCTCCTCTTCGCCATCCGCGGGGCGGAGGGTCGCGGCACGTCATGACGCCGATCATCGCCTTTCGCGGGGTCGGCAAACGGTTCGCCGGCGTCGTGGCGCTCGCCGACGTCGCCTTCGAAATCATGCCCGGCGAGTGCCACGCCATCTGCGGCGAAAATGGCGCCGGCAAGAGCACGCTCATGAAGATCCTCTCGGGCGTGATCAACGATTACGACGGCGAGATCGCCATCCGCGGCGTGCCGGCGGCCTTCCGGGGCACACGGGACGCGGAGGCGGCGGGGATCGCCATCATCCACCAGGAGCTCAACCTGGTGGAGCAACTCTCGGCCGCGGCGAACATCTTTCTCGGGCGTGAAAAGCGGACGCCCCTCGGCTTGCTCGACAACGCCGCGATGGAGCGGGAGGCCGGGGCACTGCTCGCCCAACTGGAATGCCCGCTCGACCCGCGGATTCCCGCCGGCGCGCTCCGCGTCGGCGATCAGCAGCTTCTCGAGATCGCCAAGGCGTTGTCGCTCGAGAGCGACATCCTGATCATGGACGAGCCGACGAGCGCCCTGACCGAGACGGAGGTGGCCCGGCTCGACCGCGTGATCGCCCGGCTGCGGCAACGAGGTGTGACGATCCTCTTGATCACACACAAGATGGACGAGGTCTTCCGGCTGGCTGACCGGATCACCGTGCTCAGGGATGGTCGCCACGTGAAGTCGGTGGACCGCGGCACGACGACGCCCCGGGAGATCACCGGCTGGATGGTGGGCCGCGAGATCGCCGACCACGATTTTCATGGCAAGCGAGCCCGGGGCGCCAGGCTGCTCGAGGTCCGCGGGCTCACGCTGCCCTGGCCCGAGCATCCGCGTGGGTACCGGCTCAAGGACGTGTCGCTCGACCTCCACGCCGGCGAGATCGTCGGTATCGCCGGGCTCATGGGCGCGGGGCGTACGGAACTGCTCGAAACGATCTTCGGTGCCGCCGAGCCGACCTGGACGGGTGAGATTCTGTTCGACGGCCGGCCCGTGCGATTCACGCACCCGAAGGATGCCTGCGATGCCGGGATCGCGATGGTCACCGAGGACCGCAAACGGCTCGGCCTCTTCCCCGACCTCGACGTCGCGGCCAACGTGAGCCTCTGCGGTCTGCGGGACGCCGTCCGGGGTGGCCTGCTGTCACGGACCCGCGAGGAGGCGGTCGTGGCCGGCCCCCTCCGTGAGACTGCCGTGAAGACGTCCGGGCCGCACGCCGCGATCACCGGGCTCTCCGGCGGCAACCAGCAGAAGTGCATCATCGGCCGCTGGCTGCTGGTGAAGCCGCGGGTTCTGCTGCTCGACGACCCCACCCGGGGCATCGACGTGGGCGCGAAGGCGGAACTCTATCAACTGATCGATCGACTCTGCCGCAACGGTCTCGGGGTGATCCTCACGTCGAGCGAGTTGCCGGAGCTCCTCGCGCTTGCAGATCGGATTCTCGTGCTCGCCGAGGGGCGGCTGACGGCGGCGTTTTCCCGGGCCGAGGCGACCGAGCAGGCGATCATGGAGGCGGCGACCGGCGGTCAGGCACCCAGGTAGCGGGAGACGATCGCCCGGGCCCTCGCCTCCTCGCGGGTGCCCGACACGATGGCGCGGCCGTCGGCAAAGACCGAAAGCTGGATTCCCTCCTCCACCTCGGCACGTACGATCCACCGGTTCGCGACGACGCTCCCCAAGACCGCGAGCCGCGCGGCGAGCGCTTTCAGATCGACCACGCCGCCGGCCGAGGGCACCTGCACGGCGTCGCGGCCGCAGAGCGGCGTCGGCCGCCCGCCGAGCCGGCCCTCCAGCCACGGAGAATCGCCGCCTCGACACGTGGGGCAACCCGTGGCGGCCAGTGACGACACGTCGATCGTGCGCCAGACGTTGTCCCAGAGATCACAGACAAGCAGCCGATTGCCGGTCTTCTCGACGGCGCCCACGATGAGTTTCATCGCCTCGGCCGCCTCGACGGCGCCGACCACCAGCGCTGCGGGGCCGATGATCCCGGCCGTGTCGCACGTGGGCAAGGCCCCCGGCGCCGGTGGTTCCGGGATCAGGCACCTGAGGCAGGCCGTTCGGCCGGGCACGATCGTCATCACGCGGCCTTCGGCGCCGATGGCGCCGCCGTGCACCCAGGGCACGGCGTGCCGACAGGCGTACTCGTTCACCAGGAACCGGGCTTCGAAGTTGTCGGTCCCATCGACGATGACCTCGACCCCGCCGAGCAGTTCGCCGACATTGGCCGCCGTGAGATCCGCGACCATCGGCTCGATCGAAACGCCGGAGTTGATCCTGCCGATCTGCCCGGCTGCGGCGACCGCCTTCGGCAGGCCCGCCGCGACGTCGGCCTCGTCAAAGAGCACCTGGCGTGGGAGGTTCGAGGTTTCCGGAACATCCCGATCGATGAGTCGCATGAACCCGACGCCGGCACGGGCCAGCGTCATCGCGACGACACTCCCGAGCGCACCGCAGCCGACCACCGCGACGCGGGCGGCGGCGAGCCTGGCCTGGCCATCCGTGCCGAGCGGTGCAAAACGTGCCTGGCGGGAGTAGCGATCGACTTCAGCGTCGGACATGCGGACATCCTACTCCGGGCAGCGACGGACGACGTCGACTCGTGTCGGGAAGCCGCGGCCGCCGGGAAGACGCGGCCCCGCCCCACCAGCCCGTCAGGGCGACCGGGGAGCCACACCCACGAGATATCCGGCCCAGTCCCAGGGCAATCGCTCGACGCCCGCCGCCAGCCCCCAGGCGGCGAGGTCACGCTGCAGGGCGTCGCATGCCGATCGTCCGGTGGACGGCTCGGCATCGTCGTGTCGCCAAGCGACCAGCGGCACCGCGGAAACGCCCCGCCAGGCTGCGTGGGGCACCTGGCCCGCGGCGAGCCTGACGGCCGAGAAGTCGAGCGGCTGCGACGGAGGGGGCGGCTGGCTGCCGTCGAACACCTGGCCGATCAACATGGTTCCCCTGGCTCGCCGCAGCGTGGCAACCCGGCCGGCGACATGCTCAGCGGGGATGTCGGCGTCGACCAGTCCGAACAGGGCGGCGGGATGCCGGGCGAGGGCGGCGATCCGTGCCGGCGTCAGGTCGTTCTCGCCGAGCAGCGGCATGACGGCGACACCCATCGTGTCGGCCAGAGCGAGATCGTCGTCGCGGACATCCGTGACCAGCGCCCCGAGCGACGCGGCCTTCAGGGCGGCCAGATCGGGCCGCTCGGCGGCGACCACGGCACGCGGCACCCACCGCCGACCGTTGAGCCACAGCGACCGGCCGCGAACGCCGAGCCGGCGGAGGCCGACGAGCGTCTCGGCCTGGCCGACGGCCTTGCCGCCCGGGCCATCGGCCCGGGCGTCGACGCGGTAGAGATTCGGCAGCTCAGGCGTCCAATACGCCGGCTCGGTGAGGATCGCCCGCGAGACGGCGCCGGCATCGCCACCCGGCAGCGGCACGAGTCGGGACGTCGTTGGAAGCGTCGTGTCACGGCCGCGCTGGGGGCCGACGATCGTGCCGGTGATCCGCCCCGCCGCGGATTCCGGGCCCAGCAGTCGCACGAAGAGTTCGGCCCGCATGTCGTCGCAGGGACCGAGCGACACGGCGATCGTGGGAAACACACCCGTGGCGGTCACGCGTTCTTCGCCTCGGCGAAGCGTTCCCTGGCCATGTCGGAGAGCCGCTTGAGATCGAGCTTGCCGGAGCCGAGCATCGGGAGCTCCTCAATCTCGGCGAAGGCATCGGCCCCGGGCACCCAGAGGTTCGGCATGCCGTGCTCGGCGAGCCGACGCACGACCTCCCGGGGATCGTGCGTGGTGGGCAGGTGGAAGACGACGAGCCGCTCCCCTTTCGCACGATCGGGAACGGCCGTCACGACGGCGAGCAGATCGCCCTCGGCGGCGCCGAGCTCCGCATTGATGGCCTCCTCCACGGAGAGGTGCGGCACCATCTCCCCCCCGATCTTCGAGAAGCGGCTCTCGCGGCCGGTGATCGTGATGAAGCCGTCGGCGTCGATCCGGGCGATGTCGCCGGTGCTGTACCAGCCGTCCTTCACGACCTTGGCGGTGAGGTCGGGCCGGTCGAGATATCCCTGCATCACGTTCGGCCCGGCA
Source organism: Planctomycetaceae bacterium (assembly GCA_005789975.1). Next base: position 23,594 of record SXWC01000120.1, on the reverse strand, counting down.
ATCCAGAGGAGTCCGTCCTCACCGCAGGGGAGCTCTTTGCCGCCGTCGCGATCGGTGACGCGGGCCCGGCTGCCGAGAATCGGCTTGCCGACGGTGCCCTCACGGGAATCGACGGGGCGGCCGGGGACATGCCGCGACGGCGGCACGTTGGCCGCCACCAGCGGCGATAGCTCCGTGGCGCCGTAGGCTTCGCTGGGACGGATCCCGAACTTCTTCTCGAACGCTTCGCAGACCTCCTTCGGCAGTTTCTCGGCCGCTCCGAAGACGCACTCCAGGGACGAGAAATCCTCGGCGGGCGTCCGCCGGGAATAAATGCGGAGAAAGGTCGGCGTGGCCATCAGGATCGTGGCGTGATGTTCCCGCGCGAGCTTGCCGACGACCTGTGCATCGCGTGGATCGGCATGGTAGGCCACGGCGGGCTCGAGCGTCAGTGGCGTCCAGAGCGTGGTGGTGTAGCCGTAAGAATGGAAGAAGGGGAGCACGCCGAGGGCGACGTCGCCCGGCGAGAGGTGGAGCAGGTGGTCGATGGCACGGACGTTCGATCCCACGTTCTCCTGCGTGAGCACGACGCCCTTGGGATCACCCGTCGAGCCCGACGTGAAGATGACCGTGAGCGGATCATCGGGGCGGAGCCTCTCGAGGCCCAGGGACCTTTCGAGCATGCCGATGGGGAGCAGCTTCGCCTGCACGAAGCCGATCGCCTTGTCGACCGCCGTGGACTGTTTCCGAAGTTCACCGGCGTCGAGCATGCGGCGGCCCAGGTCGAGCTTCACACGGGAGAGAAACGCGGGGCTCGAGATGACGTGTGCCAGATGGGCCCGGTCCATGCACACGTCGAGGATCGACTGCGTCGACGTGTAGTTGAGGTTCACGGCCACCCTGCCCGAGAGGGCGAGGGCCGCGTTGACGATCGCCGCCCCGACCGTGGGCGGCAGGAGCACGCCGACCATTTTTTCGTCCGGCGCAAGGACACGGTCGAGAACCCGCTTCGCGACGAGCGTCCGCAGCAGGAGTTCGCCGCCGGTCACCCGCGTACCGAGTGAATCGGCCATCTTCATCCGGGCACCGGCACTGCGGCACGCCCGCAGCATCTGCCGCTGGAGAACGAGCGGGGTGCCTGCGGGGGCCGTGCCGAGTTCTGCCATGGTCGCTCGCTCTCGCGGGGGACGGGTTTCGACGGGGCTCGTTGCCCGTTTCCTCAGGGCCATTAGAATCGCGGCGTGCCGGTGTGAACAGCCAAATGGCCGGCGGATGCCGGCTGCTTTGCCATCTCCCCCGACTCGGACGCCAGGTCGCGGTCCGGGCACTCCGGCGACCCTCGGAATCGAGCAGGATGCCCCGGTATCAGCCCTCACGGATCGAACCGAAATGGCAGGAATGGTGGGCGGCCAGGGGCACGTTCGCCTCGGCACGCCTGCCATCGGGCCGCAAGGCCTACATCCTCGACATGTTTCCCTACCCGAGCGGCGACGGACTCCACGTCGGCCACCCCGAAGGCTACACCGCCACCGACATCGTGACCCGCTTCGAGAGGATGCGGGGCACGAGCGTGATGCACCCGATGGGCTTCGACGCCTTCGGTCTGCCGGCCGAAGAATATGCTATCCGCACCGGCACGCCGCCGCGGGAGAGCACCGAACGAAACATCGCCACGTTCACCCGTCAACTCAAGATGCTCGGTTTCAGTTACGACTGGGACCGGGTGCTGGCGACCACCGATCCCGGCTACGTCCGCTGGACGCAGTGGATCTTCCTCGTGCTCTTCGACACCTGGTTCGATCCGGCGAGCGACAAGGGCCGCCCGATCGCCGAACTCCCCATTCCCCCGGAGGTCGCCGTCGAGGGTGAGGCCGCCGTGGCCGCATACCGCGACGCCCACCGCCTCGCCTACCAGTCGGAGGCTCCGGTGAACTGGTGCCCGGCGCTGGGCACCGTGCTGGCCAACGAGGAGGTGATCGGCGGCCTGAGCGAGCGGGGGGGCCATCCGGTGGTCCGCATCCCGCTCCGCCAGTGGATGCTGCGGATCACCGCCTACGCCGACCGCCTGGAGCGGGAACTCGAGGGGCTCGACTGGCCCGCGAGCATCAAGAAGCTCCAGTGCGACTGGATCGGTCGCAGCACGGGCGCCGAGGTCGATTTCCTCGTCGCCCCCGCCGCGGACACGAGCGACGCCTTCGAGCGGTGGAAGCGCGAGCGGTCGGCGACGGGCTTCCCTCAGAAACCGGGGGACGACGTGCTGCGGGTCTACACAACGCGACCCGACACGCTCTACGGCGTGACCTGCATGGTGGTGGCTCCCGAGCATCCGCTCGTGGACGCCCTCACATCCCCCGCACAACGCACCGAGATCAACGCCTACCGTGAGGCCGCCGCTCGCAAGAGCGATCTCGACCGCACCGATCTGGCCCGTGGAAAGACGGGCGTGTTCACGGGCGCGCACGTCATTCATCCGCTGACGGGCCGGCTGGTGCCGGTCTGGGTGGCCGACTACGTGCTGGCGACCTACGGCACCGGCGCGATCATGTCGGTGCCGGCCCACGACGACCGCGACCACGAGTTTGCCGGCACCTACGGCCTCGAAATCGTGACCGTCGTGGAACCCGCCGATGGCTCGGCGGCCGCCGGCGGTGGACTCTTCACGGGCGACGGCCGTGCGGTGGCCTCTGGCCCCTATACCGGTCTCGCGACCCGAGACTTCATCGCGCGGGTCGCAGCCGATCTTGCGACCGCGGGCCTGGGCCGTCCGGCCGTCAACTACAAACTCCGCGACTGGCTCTTCAGCCGCCAACGGTTCTGGGGGGAGCCCTTTCCGATCCTGCACGAGATCGACGCCGATGGAAATCCCACCGGCGTGATCCGGGCGGTCGAGGCGAGTGAACTGCCCGTCGGCCTTCCGGAACTCACCGACTTTCGCCCCGGTGACACGCCCGACCCGCCGCTTTCGCGTTCGGGCCCCGAGTGGCTGTATGTCGAGCGGGACGGCAGGCGCTACAAGCGGGAAACCAACACCATGCCCCAGTGGGCAGGCTCGTGCTGGTACTACCTGCGGTTCCTCGACCCGAAGAACGACGGCTGTTTTCTCGATCCCGAGATCGAAAAGGCGTGGATGCCGGTCGATCTCTACATCGGCGGGGCCGAGCACGCCGTGCTCCACCTGCTCTACAGCCGCTTCTGGCACAAGGTGCTCCACGACCGCGGCCACGTCTCCCACCCCGAGCCGTTCGGGAAACTCGTCAACCAGGGAATGATCCTCGGCGAGATGGAGTTCACCGGCTATCGCAGCAGCAAGGGGGGCTGGGTGTCGGCGGAGCAGCGGGGCGACGACGACGTTTCCGCGAAGGTTCCCGCCGACCAGGTGGAGAAGCAGGGGGAGCATTTCGTGCTCCGAGACGCGCCGAAGATCCGCGTCGAAAGCCGGGCCTACAAGATGTCGAAGAGCCGTGGCAATGTCGTCAATCCCGACCAGGTGGTCAGCGAATTCGGCGCCGACTCCCTCCGCCTCTACGAGATGTTCATGGGGCCGCTCGAGGCCACGAAGCCCTGGAGCACGGCCGGCGTCAGTGGCGTCCGCGGGTTTCTCGACCGCTGCTGGCGGCTGGTGGTCGATGAGCGGGCTGACGACCTCCGCCTCGCTCCCCAGGTGTGCGACGACCCGCCGCTGGACGAGCACCTTCGGGAACTCAACCGCACGATCGACAAGGTGACCAGAGACATCCAGTCGCTGTCGTTCAACACCGCGATCGCCCGGATGATGGAGTTCGTGAACTTCTGCACGCCGCTCGAACGACGGCCTCGGGCGATCCTCGAGCCTTTCGTGACGATCCTCGCGCCGTTCGCCCCTCACCTCGCCGAAGAACTCTGGGAACTGCTCGGCCGTCCCGCGCCGGTGTCCCTCGTGGCCTGGCCGGCCGTCGAGGAGCAGTGGCTCAGGGATGACACCGTCGAGATTCCGGTCCAGATCCAGGGCAAGCTCCGCGGCCGCGTGGTGATGCCCGCCGACGCCGACAGCGGGGCCATGCAGGCCGCCGCCGCGGCCGACCCGAAAATTGCCGAGCTGCTCGCGGGGAAGGAGATCGTGAAGGTCGTCGCCGTCCCCGGCCGGCTCGTCAACTTCGTCATCAAGGGATAGCGGGGGATAGCGGGAAACTCGCCGGAGGATAGCCGCCTTCCCCCGTCAGCGGCGGTTCCGTAGCATGAGGCCCTCATCTCCCGGCGGTCCAGTGAGGAGCATTCCATGCCCGTGAAGCGTGTTCTCGCCCTGGTGCTCGGCGGTGGCCGCGGCACGCGGCTCTATCCGCTGACCCGGGACCGCTCCAAGCCGGCGGTGCCGCTGGCGGGCAAGTACCGCATCATCGACGTGCCGCTGTCGAACTGCATCAACAGCGGCGTTCAGCGGATCTACGTGCTCACGCAGTTCAACTCCGTGAGCCTCCATCGCCACATTCGTCGAACCTACACGTTCGACCCGTTCAGCGGCGGCTTCGTCGAGATCCTCGCCGCCCAGCAGACGCTCGACAATTCGGGATGGTACCAGGGCACCGCCGACGCCGTGCGGCAGAACATCCGCTATCTCCAGCAGCCCGACATCAAGCATGTGCTGATTCTCTCGGGCGATCAGCTCTACCGGATGAACTACGCCGACATGCTGGCGACTCACATGGCGCACAAGGCCGACGTCACGATCGCCGGCATCCCCGTCCAGGACGAGGCCGCCTCGGGGCTCGGCGTGATGCGACTCGATGCCGCAGGCCGCGTGGAGGGCTTTCTCGAGAAGCCGCAGACGGCCGCCGAGCTCGACATGGTGCGGACCGATCCGGCGTGGATCGAAAAGCAGGGCATCCCCGCGAAGGGCCGCTCGCTGATGGCGAGCATGGGCATCTACCTCTTCGACCGCGACTGCCTGGTGGATCTGCTGACGAAGACCGACTACCAGGACTTCGGCCGCGAGGTGTTTCCCACCGCGATCCGCGCCAAGCATGTGCAGCTCCATCCCTTCGACGGCTACTGGGAGGACATCGGCACGATCCGGTCCTACTTCCAGTGCAACCTCGATCTGGCCGGAATCGCCCCCCCGTTCGATCTCGTGAGCGCCGAGGCGCCGATCTATTCCCGGGGCCGCTTCCTGCCGCCGACCCGGATCGCCGGGGCGAGCATCCGCAACAGCCTCGTGTCGGACGGCTGCGTGGTCGAGTCGGGGGCCGTGATCGAGAACAGCGTGATCGGCCTCCGGTGCCGAATCGGCAGAAACGTGGTGATCCGCGACTCGGTGGTCCTCGGCAACGACTTCTACGAGACCGACGGCGGCCTCGCCGACGCGGCCGTCCGGGGCTTGCCTCCCCTCGGCATCGGCGACGACACGATCATCTCCGGTGCGATCGTCGACAAGAACGTCCGCATCGGCAAGCGGGTGAGGATCGTCAACGAGCACGGCTGGCAGAACACCGCCGACAGCGACCAGTTCACGATCCGAGACGGCGTGGCCGTGGTGCCGAAAGACGCCCTCGTGCCGGACGGCTGGATTCCCGAGCCGGGTTCCGTGACCCCCGTCGGGAGCTGATCGGGGTCCCTTGACCACGGCGGTTCCCCGGCGTTCGTCCCCCTCCGCCGGGAAGCCCGGAGCATGACGAGCACGCGGTCTATCGACGTTGGCGGGTTCGCCAGCCGGGCGTCTCGGCCAGCGCGGGCTCGGCGGACGGTGACGGGGCGGTCGGCTCCCCGTCGGCTTCGATCGGGATCTCGTCTGATTCCGTGAGCACGATTTCCGGTTCGACGTCCGCCGCGGCGGTGGTCACGGCCTCGCCGTCGCCCCTCTCATCACCGGCCACCACGAGGATGCTCGCGGTCTCCGCCGTCACTTCGGCCTGTTCTCCAGCGTCGGCCCCGGACGGTGGATCCGCGAGGGTCGGCTTGCCCGTCCTGCGTGATGACCGCTTGGCGGCAAGTGGCGTCGCGGCGTCGCCGGCGGCACCGTCGACGAGCGGGGGCCACGGCCGTGGCGAAGCGTTCAGCGGCAGGATTCCCCCGCTGCGAGCCCGGAAATCATTCTGCGGCGAAGACCCGTTGGGAACGGGTCCGGTGTAATCGTAGGGATCGGGGCACATCGTGCATCCCGACAACACCGCGACCACCGCCGTGGCGGCGACGCGGCCCCTCACCGTCGCGGCGAAGCGGCCCGGGCGATCCATGCTATCCCGAAGTCCTTCCAAGGAAGGCAGGCCGGGCGGGTCGCCCCGGCCCATGCCAGCCCTCGATCAGCGGCTGCTCCCACCCCCACCACCCGCACCATTCATCGGACCGGCACGACCGTTTTCTTCAGCAATTGCCCGGGCGGCGGGTCAGAACACGACGCCCATGTCGCTCATCATGATCTTCATGTCATCCCAGACATCGCGTTTCGCGGCCGGATTTCGCAGCAGATAGGACGGGTGGTACGTGCAAATCACCTTCGCCGAACCGTGCGCGAACCAGCGCTTTCGCAGCTTGCCGATCGGCTCGACGGTTTCCAGCAGGGCGTGGGAGGCCGAGGTTCCGAGGCAGCAGATGTACTCGGGGGCGATGATCTCGAGTTGCCGCTCGAAAAACCGCCGGCAGTTGGCCACCTCGCCGGGGAGCGGCGGGCGATTGCCGGGCGGTCGGCACTTGAGCACGTTGAGGATGTAGACGTCCTCCCGTCGCAACTTGCAGGCCTCAATGATCTTGTTGAGCAACTGGCCGGCCCGGCCCACGAACGGCTCGCCCGAAGCATCCTCGTCGGCGCCGGGAGCCTCGCCGAAGAAGCAGATCCGGGCGTCCGCCGGCCCCACGCCGAATACCGTGTTGGTCCGCGTGGCGGCCAGCTCCGCACATTGCGTGCAGTCCGCCACCTGCTGGTTGAGGATTTTCAGCGCTCGAATGCGATCCGTGCCGCCGCCCGTGTCGACCGCCGCCCGCTGTGCGGGTCGTTCGCCCGCCGGGACCGCAGCCCGACGCCGGCCACCGGGGGAGGTCTTGGGCAACTGCGTCACCCCGGCGGCGGCCAGACTCTCCAGCCGCTGTTTCAGCGCTCGTGCATCACGTGCCGCCATCGCTTGCCACCGTTTGATCCGGAGAAAAAGCACCGCCGGGGCGGATGCCGCCCGTGAGTCACAACGCCCGGCGATGCCGCTTCGGCCCGCGGCCCTTGCCGAGAGGCGAAGCAGGACGCTTCGGCGGCTCCGCCGCGGAGGGCTCTTCCGCGGCAGTCGCGGCCGCCGCCCGCTGGAAACCGCCCGTGGGCACATGCTCCACCGGCGCCGGCTTGGGCCGGCGGTCGAAGGCTTCGAAACCCTCGATCTCGTCGCGCTTGAGGAGCCGCTCGATGCGGATCTCGATCCGGGTGAGCTGCGGCCCCTCCTCGGGGCTGACGAACGTGAAGGCGATGCCCTCGCGGCCCATGCGGCCGGTGCGTCCCACGCGATGGACGTAGTCGTCACAGAATTCGGGAATGTCGTAGTTGATGATGTGCGAGACGCTCGACACGTCGATACCCCGGCCGACCACGTCGGTGGCGACGAGGATCTTCACCGTCCCTTCCCGAAACTGCTTCATCACGCGGTCGCGGATGCTCTGGGAAAGGTCGCCGTGAATGCACGCCACGTCGTCCGCCGGGCCGCGGGCATGCCGCGATCGCCTCCGCTGGAGTTTCTCGAAGATCTTGTCGGTACCGCGCTTCGTCCGGCAGAAGACGATCGTCTGCCGGGGCTGCTCGCGGTCGAGCAGCCGCTCCAGAAGATCGAACTTGCGGGTCGGATCGACGGTGAAATACCGCTGCTCGATCGTCTCGACGGCGAGTTCGTTCGTCGAGAAGTCCATGATCTCGGGAGAGCGCATGTACCGCGTGGCGAGCTTCTGCACCGGCGGCGGCACCGTGGCCGAGAGGAGCAGGGTCTGCCGGCTCTCGGGACAGCGACGGAGGATCTTCTCGATGTCAGGGCGGAAGCCGATGTCGAGCATCCGATCGGCCTCGTCGAGCGTGACGATCTCGATGTCGGAGAAGTTCAACGTGCCGCGACTCATGTGGTCGAGCACCCGGCCCGGCGTGCCGACGATGACCGCCGGATGCTTGGCCAGCTTGTCGATCTGCCCCTTGATGGGCTTGCCGCCATACACGGCGACGCAGTGAATCTTCGATCCGAACGCGAGTTTCTCGAACTCGTCCTTCACCTGCACGGCGAGTTCCCGGGTCGGCACGAGCACGAGCGCCCGCGGGCCTTGTCCGCGCCCCGGCTGGTGCATCCGCTCCAGGATCGGGAGCACGAACGACGCCGTCTTGCCGGTGCCCGTACGGGCCTGGCCGAGCACATCGACTCCCTTGATCGCCCGCGGGATCAGCCCCGCCTGAACGGGCGTGGGCGTTGCGTAGCCGGCCCGGTCAACGGCCGCCAGCGTCTCCGCCGAGAGCCCCATCGTCCGAAAATCGCCCGCCGCCTGCGGAGCGGCCGCTCCGCCCGTCGCCTCGGCCGGAGCACCCGACTCCGCCGGGTGTCCCGCCCTGTTGTCCATAAACACTCGGTGCCTCGTTGCTTCCTCAAAAACGTCGTCCGCATGCATCCGCAGGGCGTCCTACACCCGGTGCAGAGTCCCGCCGCAGACAACGCTGCACCGCGGGAAGGCGGTTGGCGGCGTTCGAGAAAGCCGCCCCTTCAATACCGCAAAACTACCACGCCCGGACTGGTCCGGCAAACATGGCCGGCACGGGGGGGCGTTTGAACCCCTTTTCGCCCTGGTCAGGAAACCGAGGCGAACGGGCGGGAGGGGATCCGCCGCTCAACGATCGAAGAGCTTTTTGATCGCCCAGACCGTCGCCGCCCTGCCGGCGCGGGCGATCGATCGCGTGAGCGGAATGTGCTTCGGGCAGACCGCGACGCAGTTCTGCGCGTTGCCGCAGACCTGGATGCCACCCTTGGCGGTCAGGGCCTGCATCCGCTCGTCGGCGATCATCCTGCCGGTGGGATGGGCGTTGAAGAGAATCGCCTGGCTGATGGCGTGCGCCCCCACGAAGCCCGCATCGTAGGCGGCCTTTCGCCGGGTTTCGAAGTCGGACTCGGATTCGTCGTCCCGCCGCACCACCTCGATCTTCGTGTATTGCGGGCAGGCCTCGAGGCAGCAGCCGCAGCTCATGCAGGTCGACAGCGGATAGGCGTCTTCCTGCTCCTCGGGCGAAATCCGCGGCCCGGGTCCGAGATCGTACGAACCCTCGACCGGCACCCAGGCCTCGACTTTCTCGAGCGCCCGGAACACTCGCCGGCGATCGACCACGAGATCGCGAACCACCGGAAACTTCGACATCGGCCGCAGCTCGATCTCCTCGCCATCCTCGATCACGAGTTTGTCAACGAGCGACGAGCAGGCCATCCGGGTGCGGCCGTTGATCAGCATCGTGCACGAACCGCAGACCTCCTCGAGGCAGCAGCAATCCCACGTCACGGGCGCCACGTGGCGCCCGTCCTGCGACCGGGCCTGGGCCGCGATCTTCTGGAGAACGCTGATCACGTTCATGTTCGGCTCGTAGGGCACCTCGAACCTTTCCCAGTAGCTCTCGCCGCCGGCGGTGTCCTGCCGCAGCACGCGGACCCTGACCAGCCGCTGCTCGGCCTCGTGATGGCCGTTGCCGACAACCGTCTCCGCGTGGCCTGCCGCCGTCTCGACTGCCTTGATCATCGATCGACCTCCGACATGGGGCCGCCGGCCGTCGCCGCGCGGCGTGGAGTGAATACGAGCATGCTCACGTGCCGGCTCCGACGGTCCGTCCGCCTGCCGGTGCGGCATGGCCCACCGCCGTCCGCTCCTTCCAGACTTCCTCGATCGCGTCCGCCCCGACCAGACCGTAAAGCCGGGGCCGCGGGGGAATCAGCGAGGTATCGACGTCCTGGAAGGAGATGTCCGGGTTGCCGTCGGCGTCGCACTTCGCGATCGTCGACTTGAGCCACTTTCGCGTGTTGGCCTCGAAGGCGTCGCACCACTGCTCCGCCTCGCGTCGCTTTCCGACGGGATCGGTGGCCGCGAGGCCGGGCATGGCAAAGGCCGGCTTGAAGTGGGCACCGCGACACTCGTCCCGCAGCAGCGCTCCCTTGAGGATCAGCTTCGCCACGGGGAACATGTCGCCCACCGCCTTGGTGAAGATGACATTCTGGTTGGTCCAGTTGCCCGTGTCGGAAACGGCGCACCGCTTCCACCGGTCCGCCAGCCCGCAGACCTCCTCGTAGGCCGCGGCCAACTGCTCGTTTCGCCGCACGACCGTCGCGACGCGGGTCATGATGCCGCCGAGTTGCTGGTGGAGATCGTAGGGATTCTCGCCGCTCGCCGTGCGGGCGAGCAGTTCCCGATGACGCTCCTCCTGCCGCCGGATCTCCCCCTCGAAGAGCCGCGCCGAATCACCCGCCGGAGCAGCGGTCAGGTTTGCCAGCGTCGGGGCGATGAAGAGACCGCTGAAGATGCAGGAGAGGAGCGAGTTGGCCCCGAGGCGGTTGGCACCGTGATACTGGTAGTCACATTCGCCGATCGCGTACATCCCGGGGATGCTCGTCTGTTGATTGCGTGGCGACCCCTCCACCATGCCGCCGGAGGCGCTCCGCTCGTAGTCGACCCACAGGCCACCCATCGAGTAGTGCACGGCCGGGAAGATCTTCATCGGCACCGATCTCGGATCGACACCCTGGAACTTCTCGTAGATCTCGAGGATGCCGCCGAGTTTGCGATCGAGCGTTTCCCGGGGAATATGGGTCAGGTCGAGGTAGACGCAGAGGCGGTCCTTCTCGACCGAGAGGCCCTCGGTCGTGCAGATGTCGAAGATCTCGCGGGTGGCGATGTCGCGGGGCACGAGGTTGCCGTACTTCGGATAGCGCTCCTCCAGAAAATAGGAACGCTCGGCCTCGGGGATGTCTCGCGGATCACGGGGATCCTGCGGGATCTTCGGAACCCAGACCCGGCCCCCCTCGCCACGGGCGCTCTCGCTCATCAGCCGGAGTTTGTCGGCACCCGGGATCGCCGTGGGATGCACCTGGATGAACTCGCCGTTTCCGTACCACGCACCGGCCCGGTAGGCCCGGCTCACGGCACTGCCGTTGCAGACCATCGACATCGTGGACCGTCCATAGATCAGTCCGTTGCCGCCCGTCGCCAGCACGACCGCGTCGGCCTGAAACGCCCGGAACTGCATCGTGACGAGATCCTGGCAGACAGCCCCGCGGCAGCGGCCCGACTCATCGAGCACCGGCGCGAGGAAGTCCCAAAACTCCCACTTCTTGATCAGGCCCTCGACCTCGCGCCGCCGCACCTGCTCGTCGAGCGCGTAGAGCAGTTGCTGGCCCGTCGTCGCCCCCGCGAAGGCCGTCCGCTTGTAGAGCGTGCCGCCGAACCGCCGCTGGTCGCGAAATCCCTCCGACGTGCGGTTGAACGGAACGCCGAGCCTGTCCATCAGATCGATGATCCGCGGACCCCAGTCGGTCATTTCCTTGACCGGGGGCTGGTGCTGGAGGAAGTCGCCCCCGTAGACGGTGTCGTCGAGGTGCTTCCACTCGTTGTCACCCTGCTGACGCGTCAGGGCGTTGACGCTGTTGATGCCCCCCTGGGCACAGACGCTGTGCGACCGCTTCACCGGCACGAGGCTGATGAGATCGACACCGACGCCCAACTCGGCCAGTCGCATGGAGGCCGAAAGGCCCGCCAGACCGCCACCGATCACGAGAACCCTGGGCTGCGCCATGGCCTGTACCCTCCTGAACTTAGCGGGCTGGATTGGGAATGGGCACCGGCGGGACCGCGACGCCGGGCGTGCTCAGCAACTGCTTTTGCTTTTCCATCCAGGTTTCGGCCTCGCGGGCCTTGGCGACGTCGAGCGATCGCATGCCCCCCAGGGCACCCAGACCGGCCGCCGCCAGCCCGAGGCCCACGACGACGCTGACCGCGTTGGCACGCCGCATCGCCGCCGGGCTCGTCCACAGGCCCCAGGTGATCCCGAGGGTCCAGAGACCATTGGCGAAGTGGAATACGGTCGAGAGGACGCCGATCGCGTACAGGATCGCGACGACTGTCGGTTTGAGCACCTCGGATGCCGAACTGGCCGCGTGGTGCGGGTCGAACCGCCCCCCGCCGAACGGCTGTCCGAGCCAGTGCAGCTGGAGAACGTGCCAGACAATGAAGGCGAAGGCGATCATTCCCGTCGCCCGCTGGAGCGTGTAGCGGACATTCCCCACGTACGCGTACGACCCGACATTCGGCATCCCGTTGGCGATGATGACGAAGCCGACCGCCGCGTGAAAAAGCATCGGCAGGAAGATGAAGGCCCATTCGATCGGGACCAGGAGCGGTCCCAACGAATGGATCAGGTCGACCCGGGACTGAAACGTGCGGCCGTCATCACCCGCCAGGATCGACGAGTTGGTGAGCAGATGAACCGCCAGGAAGGCGCCGACGGGAATCAGCCCCGCCAGCGAGAACAGCCGGTAGATGAGGAACTGATGACGGTCCAGGAACGACGAAGGGGTCTGACTCACGATCGGCCTCGGAGAGCGACGGCGCCGCCGTCGGGGGGGGGTGAGGGGCCAGCCTCGGGCGCCGGCTCCAGAACGACCACGACCACCTGCGGGAGTATAGGTGGGCTCCGCCACGCGACAACGGCGGTTCAAGATTTGGCGGCGTGCACGACCGATTTTATACTCGGGAACACGATCGACCTGTCGGCTACGGAGGGTGGCTGGTGACGGAGTTTGCAGACCAATCAGCCGAACCACCATCGGCCGCAAGCCGCGACCATGAGGTCGTCGAACATCTTCCCGACGGCGTGGCGGTCCTCCGCTCCGGGGCCGTGATCGACTGGGCCAACGAGCGGCTCAACCGCTGGTGCGGCAGCGGCGACATGCGGGGCAGCGACTTTCTCACGGCCCTGGCCGGCCCGGCGGTGGAGCAGCGGCCCGCCGATGCCGCGGCGTTTCAAGACGCCCTGCTGGCGGGACGAGCCGCCACGGTGATCCTCAAGGCCTCCACCAGGTTTTACGCCGTCCATGCGTCGGCGGCCTTCGTGACGACCGATCCCGCGAGCGGTCCGCGCACTGTCGTGACGGTCCGCGACGTCACTCACACGATCCTCGAGCAGCAGAAGCGGGCCGCGATCCACGCCGCCGGGCAGACTCTCGCCGACCTCTCCCCGGCCGAACTGGCCGACATGACCGTCAACGAACGGATCGAACTGCTCAAGAGCAACATCATCCACTACTCGAAGGACCTCCTGCAGTTCGACGTGCTCGAGATCCGTCTTCTCGACCGGCAAACGGGCCGTCTCGAGCCCCTGCTCGCCGAGGGAATGCAGCCCGAGGCCGAGGCACGGATTCTCTTCGCGCGACCGGAGCACAACGGCGTCACGGGATACGTCGCCGCGACCGGCCACAGTTATTGGTGCAGCGACACCACCAAGGACCCGCTCTACCTCGAGGGCTGCAAGGGGGCGAAGAGTTCGATCACGGTGCCCTTGATGCTTCACGACCAGGTGATCGGCACGTTCAACGTGGAGAGCCCGGAGCCCGGCGGATTCGACACGACCGACCTGCAGTTCCTGGAGATTTTCTCGCGGGACGTCGCCGCGGCCCTCAACACCCTCGAACTGCTCGTGGCCGAGAAGGCCTCGACGGCCGCCGAGAGCATCGAGGCCATCCACGGCGCGGTGGCTCTCCCGGTCGACGACATCCTCAACGACGCCGTAAGCGTGATGGAGCGGTATATCGGCCACGACGCCGACGTCGTCGAACGGCTGCAGCGGATTCTGAAGAATGCCCGCGACATCAAGCAGGTGATCCAGCGGGTCGGGGAGAAAATGGCGCCCTCGGCGGCGCACACCCAGCGGCGGCAGGGGGAAAAACGCCGGGGCCTCGTGGGGAGCAGGATCCTGGTGGTCGATTCAGACGAGCAGGTACGCGCCGCGGCTCATGCCCTGCTGGAGCGATCGGGATGCACGGTGGAGACCGCCCGTGACGGCGCCGAGGCGGCCTCCATGGTCAGGGCCGGCAGTGGCGACGCCTATGACGTCATCATTTCCGACATCCGCCTGCCTGACATGAGCGGCTATCAACTCCTGCTCCGACTGCAGGAGATCATCGACCCGGTGCCGCTCGTGCTCATGACGGGCTTCGGCTACGACCCGGGCCACTCGATCGTGAAGGCGCGGCAGGCCGGGATCGATCTTGTGCTCTTCAAGCCGTTCCGCGTCGATCAGCTCCTTGACACCGTCGAGAAAGCGGTCCTCCGCAGGCAGGCGGCGCCCGTCGCCTCCACCGACCCCTCGGACCCCGCCTAGCTCCGAAGTTTGCCGTGCCCATGCTCCACGAGCCGGCGTCTGCAGACAAGCGAATCGCGGATTTCGAAGCGCCGTCCGCATCCGAGTGAGCGGAGGGCACGAAGCCCGTCGCGAACGACCGGCGACGGGGCATGGGCATCCCCGATCCAAGCGACGGGGAACCGCTGCAACCCCGCGAAACATCGCAAAAGCCGGAGTGAGCCTGCTCGCGACCGGGTCGGCTGCACATTTCACCGCGATTGCCCAGATTTCGGCAGCGCGACGTGGCCTTGACCCGCCCCGGAGGACGCAGGTACTTCTCCCGCCCCACGGTTTGTTTCCCGCACAGGATTTGTTCTCCATGCCACGCATCTCGACCCGAAGCCACGCGAGCGATCGTCGCCGGCACCGCGGATTCACTGCGAACCATGGTCGTTGCTTTGCCGCGACTGCGGTCCTGCTGGCTTGGGGATGGGCCGCGGCCCCGGCAGGGTCGGAGGAGCTGCCAGCCCCTTCGAGCACGACCGACGAGGCGGCGGCCCGCCGCATGATCGAGGATGCCGTCGATCAGGCCTCGAAGCCGCGGGCTCTCCGTCCGCCAGCCCCGCAGGCCTCCGCGGCCACGGGCGACGCGGCCGACAACCTCCTCCTCGCGCGAATCTCCGCCGAGGTGGCGGCCAAACAACTCGAGGCGAAGCGGCTCTCGCAAAAGTCGCCGTCCGACGCCCTGGACCTGCTCGACGCCACGGCGAAGACCCTCGAGGGCCAGCCGATTCCGGAGGAGACCAAAACGCAGATGCTCCGCCGCATCGAGCGGACCCGCCGCGACATCGAGGAGGCGACGGGCAAGCGACGGGCCGAACTGGCCCTCGACAAGCAGAACGCGCAGGTCGAAGCCCGGGTCGATCGTGACCGAGCCCAGCGGGTGGAGGTGGATCAGCGGATCGCCATGCTCGTGGAGGAATACAACACGCTCGTCGATGAGCGTCGCTTCCCGGAGGCCGAGGCGATCGCCAAGAAGGCCGGCCAACTCGCGCCGGACAACGCCGTCGTGCGGCAGTTGCTCGCGCAGAGCCGATTGATCCGGCGGCTCGACGCCCAGAAGTCGATCGAAGGGGATCATCAGGCCGGCTTTCTCGATGTCGCCGAGGACGTCGAGGACTCGGCGACGCCGTTCGCGGGCCCGATCAAGTTTCCCGACACGAAGGATTGGCAGGATCTGACCAAGTCGCGGACGCAGCGACTCGCGGAGGGGCGTTCGCGGGCCACGGCCGCCGAGGTCGCGATCCACAGGAAGCTCGAGACTCCGGTGAAGCCCGCCTACCGGGAACAGCCCCTGTCGGCGGTGATCGACGCCCTGGCCAGGCAGGCCGACATGGCGATTCACCTCGACATGGTGGGCCTCGATCAGGAGGCGGTCCGCAGCGACACCCCGGTCACGCTCGCCCTCGACCAGTCGATCTCGCTGAAAAGCGCGCTCACGCTCCTCCTGGAGCCGCTCCACCTGGGCTACGTCGTCAAGAACGAGGTCCTGAAGATCACCAGTCCGAAACTCGTGAAGGGGGAGGTTTACGCCGTCACCTACCCGGTCGCCGACCTCGTCCTGCCGATCCCCAACTTCTCCTCGGACGGCCTGGGCATCACCGGCGCGCTCCGCGACGGCTATTCCCAGATCGCCGCCAGAAACAATCTCGCCGTGCAGGTCGGCCCGCCGCCTGCGGGCATCAACGCGGCACCGGCCAGGGCCGGCGGCGATGCGGCCCTCGAAGCGGCCTCGCTGGCCCAGCTGCAACTCGGCGGCGGCGGTCCGCCCGCGACCGGCTCCACCCCCTCCATCCCGTTCGGTCCGCCCTCGGTCGGCGGCGGGCAGCAGAACTTCCAGCCCCTCATCGACCTCATCCAGAGCACCGTCGCCCAGACCACGTGGGACACGACCGGCGGCCCCGGCGCGATCCGGCCGTTCGAGACGAATCTCAGCCTCGTCGTCAGCCAGACGCAGGAGGTGCACGAGGAGATCGCCGACCTGCTCGAACAGCTCCGCCGGCTCCAGGATCTGCAGGTCACGATCGAGGTGCGGTTCATCACGCTCGCCGACACGTTCTTCGAACGGATCGGGGTGGACTTCGACTTCAACATCCAGACCAACGTCCGTGACCCGCTCAACATGACGGCGATCCCGACCCAGAGCAACGGCTCGACCTCGCCCTTCAGCCAGGGCATCAACGCGGTCCCCGGCGGTCGGTCGCAGACGATCGGCCTCGACAACACCGGCAATCCCGGCGTGGCCCTCTACAACACGGGCACGGGAATCGGGGGCCAGGTTGGCGCCGCCGCGGCGCCGGCCGGCCGCAGCTTCTATTCGATCCCGTTCCGGCAGAACAGCTTCGGAAGCGCCACTGTCCCGAGTCTGCCGGGGCTCCCCGATCCGGCAACGAGCGCGGCCAACTTCGGATTCGCGATCCTGTCCGACATCGAGGCCTACTTCCTGATCCAGGCGGCGCAGGGCAACACGCGGTCGAACGTCATGCAGGCCCCGAAGGTCACGCTCTTCAACGGCCAGCAGGCTTTCGTCTCGGACACGCGGCAGCGGCCCTTCGTCACGGCCGTCGTGCCGGTCGTGGGCGACTTCTCCGCGGCCCAGCAGCCGGTGATCACCGTGCTCAACGAGGGCACCGCGGTCAACGTGCAGGCCGTCGTCTCCAACGACCGGCGATTCGTCCGGCTCACGCTCGTGCCGTTCTTCTCCCAGATCGGCCGCGTCGAGGAGTTCCAGTTCGAGGGTTCACGATCGACGAAATCGAAGAGCAGCGACGAGAAAAACGGCACCGACCTGAAGGTCCCCGGCGCGAACGGACTCGTCGGACTCAACGGCAGCGCCGCCTCGACGGGCGAACTCGAACTCCAGTCGAACGGCACCACCATCCAGTTGCCGGAGTTCCTGTTCACGACGGTCACGACGACCGTCAGCGTGCCCGACGGCGGCACGGTGCTCCTCGGCGGCATCAAGCGGCTCCGCGAAGGCCGCAACGAGTTTGGCGTGCCGATCCTCTCGAAGATTCCCTACATCAACCGGCTCTTCAAGAACGTCGGCATGGGACGCACCACCGACAGCCTGATGCTGATGGTCACGCCGCGGATCATCATCCAGGAGGAAGAGGAAGAGAAACTCCTCGGCACGAGCAGGCCCTGACGCCATGATGCGATTCTGCGTGATCGCGGGGGCGCTCCTGGGAGCCCTGTCGGTGGCCGGAGGCGCCTTCGGGGCCCACGGCCTCAAGGCCGTGCTCGATGCGACCGGCCAGGCGGCCAACTGGGAGACTGCCGCCCGCTATTGCATGTACCATGCCCTGGCGCTCCTGGCCCTCGGGCTGCTCGCGGAAAGAAGGCCAACCGCCACGCGAACGGTCTCCGCCGCCGCCTGCTGTTTCCTGACGGGAGTGCTGATCTTCAGCGGTTGCCTGGCGGCCCTCGCGCTGTCCGGCGTGAAAATCCTGGGAGCAATCGTGCCGCTCGGTGGCCTGCTCCTCCTGGCAGGCTGGCTGCTCACCGCCTTCGCCGCCGCGGCTCCCGGTCCCGATCCGCGTGGCCCGCGATTCGAGCGCACGGAGCCCTGGCGGGACGCAGCGAGCGCGGGGTGACGGGGCATGGCCAGCCCCGACCCTCACGAGATGCCGCGGGCACCTCCGGCAACCCCGGTGCCGGAGGATCGAGCTGGCTGACTTCGTCCACGGACTGCCAGAGCGCATTCGGGATCGCTCTGGCGACGATGCGGCACATTGGAAGGGGTCGGCGAACGCTCGAGGAGCCTTGGGCGTATGCTTGCCCCGGCGACAATCCAGAGGACCGCGGAGCGGCGACTTCTGCCGCCCCCGAGCCGGTGCCCCACGGAACCTTGGATGCGCTCTACCGGGCGGCCTCGAGTTCCATCTGCCCGTCCTGCTGTCCGGCGGCGTTCTCGACGCCGGCGGCCTCCTGCTCCATCTGCTGATCCTGCTGCCCGAGAACGTTTTCACGTTCGGCCGCGAGTTCCTCGATCTGCTGATCCGCCTGCTCGGGGCGGTTTCCGGCGGCATCTTCGTCAACGGGCTCGGGCATCGCCTCCACGGCCGGCACGGGCTCGGGGGCGGACGGGTCGTTCTCCTCGAACGGGTTCCCCTCCTCCACGGCACGCTCGGTCACCGGGCGACGGCGGCGGAGCACATCGGGCTCCGCCCGCTCGATTTCGAGATAGCGCTGCTGATTGCGGCTCCGATTCGTCTGCAGCGCGGCGACGCGGGCCCGAACGCGATGGCGTTCGAGTTTGAGACGGTCGCGGCCCTGGATCCGCTCCAGCGAGCGAGCCACGGGCCATGCGCCCGTTCCCAACGCCTCCTGCGACGCTCCCGTCGCGAAATCCGCCTCGGACTCGTCGAGTCGCCCCAGTTGCAAGGCGGCCAGCCCGCGGAAGTACCAGGCGCGGGGATCGGTCGTTCCGGCCTCGATCACCTGCGAGAGGTCGTCGTAGCTCCGCTGGTAATCGCCCGCGAAGTAGGCGTGGACGCCGTCACCGTAGGCCGCCGCCAGCGACACGCTCTCGATCGTCGGCACCGCCGCGGTCACCGGATGCTGGCAGGCAAGGCCGGCCCACGCGAACAGAGCCGTCGCCGTCAAGGCTCCGGTGCCCTTTCTCAAACGTTCGCCAACCTGGACGATTGCCATACTCCGCCTCACCCCGACGAACAGCCCCGGTCCGGCCCACCACCGAACGCCTGCAAGGGTATCGGACGATGGTACCACCCCGACCGGCGAACAGTCACTCGCCCCGGCACAACCGCCACCACCGGACCGTTCAGGATGGCCGCAGCCCGGCTCCGTCCCCGGCGAGTCCCCGGGCCGCCGCATGACGTCGAAAGGTCGCCTCGTCGAGAAAGACGGCCGACCGCACGAGTTGCATCATGAGAGGCTGATCGGGCCAGCCGAAGCCACCGAGCAGGCGGTCGAGATCGGCCGCGGGGCAACTCCCCTTCAGATCGACCAGCAGCACCCGGCCGGCCTTCTCGAAGGCGTTGCCATCCACCTGCCACCAAGCCTGGCCGCCGTCCCCGACACCGCGGGAACTCGTCCAGACGAACGAGCCATCGGGCTCGGCATACATCCGCTCGAGGGCGTTGAGGCGTTCGAGGGCGTCGTCGAATCCGATCGACAGGGGCGCGGAGAGGGCCTCCCGGGGCACAGCCAACGTCGGCCACGTCCCCCAGGCGTCGGCGAGCATGCCACCCGCGCCCGCCGCCGCGGGCCGGGCATGAAGCGTGATGTCGAAGGCGTAAAGCGGATGGGGGTTCATACCGGAAGACATCATGCCGCATCGATGATCGTGCCGCCATGGTCCGAACGGCGGCTCGACGAATCGATCGTGACAACCGGGGCCTGACGCTCACCGGACGCGATCACCTCCTCGCAGATGCCCGCGGCGCCGCGGCGCAGCGCCAGAACGACCGGCCCCTGCCCGCTCCGGCGGCTGCCGTGCGTTCCGGCATTGGATGGGGAGACCTCATCCTCCCAGCCGACCTGCCCCGGATGGCCGATCATCGACCGGCTCGTGTCCCCGCGCGAGGCTTCCCGGTGGGACCGCAGCCGGCCGGTGCCTGCCGGCAACGCGAGCCTCCGGACAGCCACCGGGATCACCACGTCGGCGGCGCCTGCCTCGAAGGACCGGTCGAACCATCCCGCAAGGCAGTGCAGGACGTCGAAATCCAGCTCGCAGGACGGCACGCACCGCCGCGCCTCGACGAACCAGTCTGCCACCGCCTGTCGCCACGCCGTTTCGATCGGATCGACGCCCGGCGGAGCATGATTCGGCTCGCTGCGCAGCCACGCGCCGATGGCAGAGGGGATCCCGGCGATCGGGCACGTCGCGATTGCCCGGACAAGCCCGACCACGGGCCCGGCGGCCGCTTCCCCGCCGAGCGAAGCGGCGAACCGGGCGATCAGATCGACCGCCACGCTTTCCGCCAGCGTTGGCGAGCGGCCTCCGGACAACGTCCGGGCCTGCTCGTCGGTGCGGTGGCAAGCCGGATCGAGATCGTGACCGTGACGGACCGACACGTCGGCGTTCGCCCAGCAGTCGCCCACCGCAAACGGCATCCGCGGGGCCTGCCGGGCGATCTCGGCGATGGCGGAATCGCGGTCGCCGGCGAGGAGCGTCACCCGCACCGGGACCCGGACGCAGCCGGGGCCGGGACGCCCCCGGCCATCGGCCACCGGGACCGCCAGACCCTCACCGGCCCAGCGGGACAGCGTCGCAAACAGCCTGCGGGCAGACCGCACCGAACGCGCGGCGACGCGGAGCCGCGCGTCGCGCGCCGACGCGCCACCGTGCCAGGGCCGCAGCCCCCCGCACCACTCCGCCGACACGAGCCAGTCGAAGGTGTCACCGGCCACGACGAGATCGAGCCCGTCGATGGGCCGATACCGGCCGTCGCGGCCAAAGCCGCCGCGGACGGAAGCGCGATGAATGGCCGCCGGCAGGTTCGCCTGCCACCCCATGGAGGGCCGGAGGAGCGTGCCGTCCCCGATGGCCCAGTTGGATGTGACGACGAGCATGCCAGCCTCCGCCGGATGTCATCGTCCGGACCGGGCCGGGACGTTCATCGGCCGCTCGCCCGCCGGATCAGCCGCGAAAACCCTGCGGGTCGCAACGCCGCTACCGGTTGCAGGGGTCGGACGGCGACCCCTCGAGCACCACGCGGAGCCAGGCTCAACGCTTCGGTCAGGGCTCGAGGAAGGTGGTCTGGCAGCTCCGCTCGATCGTGCCATCGAGCTCGGTGCTCGACAGAATCGCCGACGCGCGGCCCGGCCCGCCGCCGGCAAGGCGGTAGGTCACCTCGAACGACCGCTGCCCCCCGGGGGGAATGCCCTGGATCGGGTCGAACGCCACCTTTGAATCGTCGATTCTCACCCGGGCCGTCGTACGGTCGGAGTCGAAGCGGGCCTGATCGGGAAGGATGACGACGAGATCGAGGCGGCCGGTGGACTCGGTGCCGCCGTTGGTCACGGTGCAGACGAGCGTGGTCGAGTCGCCGGGCCGCACAGGATCGTCGAGATCGGCGAAGGAGAGCTTGAGTCCGGCCTCCGCGGGCGTTCGAATCCGCGGGCGGGGCGTCGAGGAGCTGATGAGCACACACGATTCGTCGGCGACCATCGCCCCGCCTCCGAAACCGCCGAGCACGGCGCGGACGCACGACCTGGTGGCCGGAGAATCGCGGTAGGCATCGGCGGGGGCCTTGGCCCGGAGGTTGATCTGCCGCTTGAGCTGGCCGCCCGGCTCCAGCGCGGGCAGATTCCATGACACCTTCGAGGCGACCAGGTTGTAGCCGTCCGAGGCTTCGAGGGGCGTGAGGTGATCGTCCCACGAGAACTCGAGCGTGGTCGCCGAAGAACTGCCGGCGCCCTTGTTCTTCACCGTGGCGACATACGAGACGACGCCGTCAGAGAGCGTCTCGGCGGGGCCTTCGAGATCGAGCTCGATCGCCGCAGCGGCGGGCACAGGCACCGTGCTGGCCGCGGTCGCCTGGGGCAGCGGTACCGGAATCGGCGCCGCGACAGCCGCGGGCGGAGGTGTCTGGGCGAGTGGGGGCGGCACGGTGGCGGCGAGCGGAGGCGGAGCCGTGGTCGCACTCGCGGGGGGCGTGGTGAACCGTGGCGGCGTGGCGGCCGCCACCACGGGCTGCACTTCGACACAATGCGTCGCCCCGCCCATGGGGACGTGCGACTGATCGAGGATCTCCACGCGGTGGCACTGCCTGCCGGGCTCATCGAGCAGGAAGTCGAGCGTGAGCCGCCGTGCGGTGCCCGGCATCAGGTCGATCGTGCCCTTCTGCTCGATCGGACTCGTCGAGGCATCGTGGTGGAATCCCCGGTCGAAGTAGTCGATGACGCGGAGCTTTTGCAGCGGCCTGCCGGAACGGTTGACGAGCTCGACCTCGAACGACGCCCGTTCGCCGACGCGGCCGACGAGCGGACCGGTGACGGACACGAGCACCGGGTCATCGCCCCTCGTCGCGGCCGCGCTGGCGACGATGAACACCGTCGCCACGACCACAGCCCGTACGCCAAGCCAGCAACCCGTCATCGACACGCCTCCGGTCATGAGCCTGGAAAAGCCCGAATCTCTCGCCCGCAAGAGGGTACCACGCCGCGCCGCAGAGGGTGAACGCCGGCTCGGGGCGGCGGCCGGCGGGCTTTCCGGCCGTTTTCCGGCCGTTTTCCCGGGGGGGGCCGAGCAGGCTTTGAAACAGGTCTGCCCGAGCAGGACAGGGGGGCGTCGACCGTGGAAACCCCGGCTTTTCCACCGGTCGATCGAAGGTGAGGAAGGTCCTGGATGACGTTGGCCACGCGGAGCGAGCCCGCCCCGGTGTCGAACGAGCCACCCGTGGCCTAACTCTCCGCGCGGTGCCGGACGATGTCGCCCTCGACCATGTAGACCACATCCTCGGCGATGTTCGTCGCCATGTCGGCGATCCGTTCAATGTGCTTCGAGACGGAGTTGATCCGCAGCAGGTTTTCGACGTTTTCCGGATCGTCCTTGATCCCCTGGAGGACCCGTCGCTGGATGCGTTGGCGGGCCTCGTCCACGATGTCGTCCTCCTCCCGTACCTGCCGGGCGAGCGCCGGATCCCCCTTCACCACGGCGTCGAGGCACTGCCGGACCATCTCCTGCGCCTGCGTGGCCATCGTGCGGATCTCCGGGGGCAGGTTGTAAGGATTGCCCCCTTCCAGTTGCGTCACCCGCTTGGCGATGTTCCTGGCGAGGTCGCCCATCCGCTCCAGATCGTT
The DNA here is from genome assembly GCA_005789975.1 of Planctomycetaceae bacterium. The sequence continues at coordinate 496 of SXWC01000120.1, read as the reverse complement.
GTTGATCTTGAGCGCGGCCACCACGAACCGCAGATCGGTGGCCACCGGCTGATAGAGGGCGAGGATCTTGAGACACTCCTCCTCGACCTCCACCTCCATGCTGTCGATGTCGCCGTCATTCGCCATCACCCTCAGGGCGAGCGGAACGTCGCGGTTGATGAGCGCCGTGATCGACTTCGAAATCGCCTCTTCCACCAGGGTGCCGACCCGCAGGATCCGCTCCCTGAGATTCTCGAGTTGGCGTTCGATGTGCTTTGTCATGGGACTCGCGCCTGACTCAGCCGAAGCGGCCGGTGACGTAGGCTTCGGTCTCGCGGAGGACGGGCTTGGTGAAAATGTCGGGGGTCGCGCCGTATTCGATCAACCGGCCGAGGTACATGAAGGCGGTGTAATCGCTGCTGCGGCTGGCCTGTTGCATGTTGTGCGTCACGATCAGCACGGAATAGCGGCCGCGGAGCTCCTGGATCAGGTCCTCCACCTTGCCGGTGGCGATCGG
>SXWC01000119.1 GCA_005789975.1 Planctomycetaceae bacterium | reverse complement strand
TCGAGGTCCCCCGCGATCCGGGCGCCGGCGAGCGGCTTCGAACGACCGTACTTCTCCCGCAGCGCCATCAGGCCGGGCATCTCGTTCTCGGCCAGCATGATCTCTTTACGACCCCAATCGGCGAGCGAGAGATCGGCAACCTTGTAGGGCAAACGGGTTTCGACGTGGGCCACTGGAACCTCCTTTGAGAGACGGGGGCTTCTGCCCTCCGATGAATACCCCGAATCTTAGCCGGTTGTGCGGATTAGCAAAGGGTTCAGTCCGCCGCCGCGGCGAAGGCCCGGCGGGCCTCGGCACAAAACGCCCGCATTTTTTCCCGATCTTTCCGGCCCGGTGCCATCTCGACGCCGCTGGCGGTATCGACCGCGTTCACGCCCGTTGCAGCGATCGCCTCGGCGACGTTCGCGGGAGTGAGCCCGCCGGCGAGCGCCAGCGGGATGCCCAGGTCGCCGGCCTCGATGAGCCGGCTCCAGTCAACCCTGTCGCCCGTACCGCCGAGATGCCCGGCCGCGGCCGATGACGACACCGCCGCATCGACCACCGCCATCACCGGCCCGACTCCCGCGGCCAGCGCCGCGGCCAGCCACTGCCGCGCCCCGTCAAACCCCTCCGGTCCGAGCCGCACCGCGCGGATCACCGGCAGGGGCGCCAGGCTGGCACACGACTCGGGAGCATCGACGGCGACGTCCCCCTTCAGGTGACCGTGCAGCTGGATCGCATCGAGGCCGACAACCTCGGCCACCCGCCGCATCTCCGCCGGTGTCGCTCCCGCGAAGACCCCCACCACGACGATGTCGTCGGGAACGGCCGCCGCCACCTCGCGGCCGGCCTCTGGCGACAGGCACCGCGGCGAGCCGGGCACGAAGTTGATTCCGATGGCGTCGGCTCCCGCCGCGGCGGCGAGTCGCGCGTCGGCCGCCGTCATCACGCCGCAGATCTTCACGTGAAACATCGCATCTCGCTCCGAGCCCGCAGGCACCGTCTCCGGGCGTCAGATCCGGCGCGACCGCCACGCGGTGTGCCTCTTTCCCGATCCGAAAAGTCTATGGCGACCGGGGGCGGTGGAGGAAGCAGAGCCGGTTGGTCGAAACCACTCTTGTCCAGATCCGCACGAGGTTTCCACACGTCACCGGAATGACACGCGAGATGCACATCCCCAGCCGGCACCCGTCGATCCGTCCCTTCATGGCCGCCCCGCGAACGCAGTTTTATCACCCCGCGACGCAGATCGAGGCCGCCCTCAAGGGGATCGAACGGTGCATCCGGCGGGCCGAGGGGGCGTCGCTGGTCGTGGGCACGCCGGGCACGGGCAAGTCGCTGCTCCTGGCGAAGGTCGCCGATCATGTCCGCGACGACTTCGACGTCGCGCTTTTGTCGGGGGCGAGCATCTGCACCCGCCGTGCGCTCTGGCAGGCGGTGCTGGCCGCGATCGGCGAGCCCTACCGCGGCATCGACGAGGCCGACCTCCGCATCGCCCTGGTGGAACGGATCCGCGGCCTCGCGGCCACCGGGTCGGGGCTCGCGATCCTCGTCGACGAGGCCAACACGCTCCCCACCCGGCTGATCGAGGAGTTGCGGCTGCTCACCAACGTGCCCACGCCGCTTCCGGCCGTGCATCTCGTCCTCGCCGGCACCCTGCGGCTGGAGGAGATGCTCGCGGCCCCACGGATGGAGAGCCTCTCGCAGCGAATCGCCGTTCGCGCCTACCTCGAACCGCTCGATCACGCCGAGACCATGGCCTACCTGCGGACGCAGACGAAGGCCGCCGGGCTGGCGTGGGATCGGCTCTTCGCCGCCGGCTGCGACGACGCCGTCTTCACGGCGACCGACGGCGTGCAGCGGCTGATCAACCAACTCTGCGACCAGGCGCTGGTGATCGTCGCCGAATCGAGCAGGCAGGTGACCCCCGCCGACATCGCCGCGGCCTGGCGGGAGATCCAGCGGCTGCCGACGCCGATGGGGCTCGAGCCCCGCCCCCCGTTCGAAGACCGCCCGCCGGCCTCGGTCCGCGACACGGGCGACCCCCGTCCGTCCGGCGGGTTCGCCGACGACATGGAGGTGCTCGAGTTTGGGTCGGGCGACGACGATTTCGGCTCGATCGGGAATCTGCCCGACGACGCAGCGCCGCCGATCCGGGAAGCGGCGGCACCGCGGGCCGGTGATCCCTGGAACGGCCCCGACATCGAACTCGTGTTCGATCAGTCAAGCGATCCCTTCGACTCGTTCTTTCGCGAGGATGGCACCGCGACGCAACGCCTCGTGATGGACGGACCGGACGATTTCAGCGCCCGCCGCTCGGTGACGAGCCGCGAGGGTCAGGCCATGGGCAGGCTGCTGGTGACCCTGTCGCAGCTCGACGGTGGTCCGCCAGCGACCGCGGCCGATGACCGCGACGAGCAGCGGGAGCCGAGCGGCGATGCCCGGGTCGAGCCCCAGGCCGCGGCTTCCGTGGCGGCGGACGTGGTCGCCGGTGAAGCCGATCTCGACGACGCCGACATGGTGGTCATCGAGGACGACCCGCACGAAGCCGACCGCGCCCCCCGTTCAATCTTCAGCGTTCGCCCCGGCGACTACCGCAGCCTCTTCACCCGGCTCCGCCGCGGCGACAGCCGCTCCCGCTGACGAAGACCACGCCGTCCGCCCGTCACGCCGCCGCTCGACGGCCCCCGTGTCAGGGAAGTTCGCGGGCCGCGGGAGCCGCGCGGGCCCGTCTCCGCCGGGATGCACTCACGACGCCGCGGCCGCAGGCGGTGGCCCACAAAAAAAAGCCCCGGCCTGGATTGCTCCGGGCCAGGGCTCTTCGTCGGGGCGGGAGTCTGTTCAGAATCCGACGTACGTGACGAGGATGTCGCCGCACTTCTGGAAGCGGATCACGACCGAGCAGCCGCAGGCGTAGTCGTAGCGCACCTGGCCGCAGCCGAGCAGCGTGCACCGTGAGGCCTCGCAGGGGCAGCCCTGGCAGCAGGCCGGCAGGCAGACCGGCACCGCGACCGTCTGGCAGGTCTCAGGACTCGTCGGCGTCAGCACGGTCTCGTAGGTCGGTGCTTCGCAGCAACCGGTGTCGCAGTGCTTGTGCTTGCAGGCGTGCTTGTGGCGATACTTGATGCAGGGGTTGGTGGGGCAGACCGTCTCGGCACCGCAGCCGGGCTCGAATCCGCAAGACGGCTCGATCGTGCAGGCCGGCTCGAACGCCGAGCAGCCCGGCTCGACCGCGGCACAGCCGGGATCGATCTGATGACGATGGCGGAAGCCCGCTTCGGCGAACGTTGCGGCAAAGAGCACCGCAGCGGTCGCGGAGAAAGCAATCACGAGCACCGGTTTGACGCGAATCATGGAGAGAACCTCCTGGGGCAGAGACTGGGGACCGCCGGATCTTCTGAGTGGCGGCGGAGCCGGGATGCGGCCACGACTCCGCTCAACTCTGGCACACACCCCGTGCCTGTCAAAAAAACCCCGCAAAACCGAGGCTTTCCCCTCGGGCGAGCGGGGTAAACCGTGTGCTGCAAGCGGTTTACGCCGGACCGCGCTTGGTCGCCGTGGAGCGGCAGCCGCACGATCGGACGGGCATCAGGCCATCATCTGGCGGAAGCGGGCGAAGAGGTAGGCCGAATCATGGGGGCCCGCGGCGGCCTCGGGGTGGTATTGCACGCTCGCGGCGGGTGCCGAGCGGTGCCGCAGGCCCTCGATCGTGCCGTCGTTGAGGTTGCGATGCGTGACCTCGAGATCGGCGGGGAGTGAGGCCTCGTCCACCGCAAACCCGTGGTTCTGTGACGTGATCTCCACCTTCCCCGTGGTCAGATCCATCACCGGCTGATTCGCGCCGCGATGGCCGAACTTCAGCTTGAAGGTCTTCGCTCCGCAGGCGAGCGCGAGCAACTGGTGGCCGAGGCAGATCCCGAACATCGGCACCCTGCCGACGAGGCCCTTCACTGTCTCGACGCAGTAGCCGAGCACCTCCGGATCGCCGGGACCATTGGAGAGAAACACCCCGTCGGGCTTGTAGGCGAGCACGTCGGCCGCAGTGGCGCGGCCCGGCAGCACCGTGACGTTGCAGCCGACGCTCGTCAGATGCCGCGGAATGTTCCACTTCATTCCGTAGTCGAGGGCGACGACGTGTTTCGGCGTGGCGATCGGCGCGGCTGCCGGCATCTCGCCCCCCGTGAGCGGCTGCGGCAGCGGCCGGCCCCAGTCGTCGAGCGTGTCGGTCCAAGCCCGCGGCTGCTCGGGCATCACTTCGCGGACCAGATCACGGCCCACGAGCGCGGGGGCCGATTTCGCCCTGGCGACGAGTTCGGCGGCGTCGAGCAGGTCGCTCGAGAGCACGCCTGTCATCGCACCGCGGATCCGCAAGCGGCGCACGAGCGCCCGCGTGTCGATCCCCGTGATCCCGACGACACCGGCCCTGGTGAGATACCCGCCGAGCGTTCCCCGGGAGGTGAAGTTGCTCGCCATGCGGCTCGCCTCCCGCACCACGAACCCCGCCATCTGGAGCGATCCGCTCTCGACATCGGCGTCGGTGATCCCGTAGTAGCCGATCTGCGGGGCGGTCATGCAGAGAATCTGTCACCGGTAAGAGGGATCGCTGAGGATCTCCTGAT
>SXWC01000015.1 GCA_005789975.1 Planctomycetaceae bacterium | reverse complement strand
CGCTCTCCGCGGACCCCAAGCGTCTGCTGATCGGCGACGACGAACACTGCTGGAGCGACACCGGCATCTTCAACATCGAGGGGGGGTGCTACGCGAAGGCGATCGACCTCGCCCCCGAGACCGAGCCCGACATCTTCCAGGCCCTGCGGTTCGGGGCCGTGCTCGAGAACGTGGTCTACGACGAGGACAGCCACCACGTCGATTTCCACGACACGAGCATCACGCAAAACACCCGCGGCGCTTATCCGATCGACTTCATCCGCAACGCCAAGATTCCGTGCGTGGCGGGGCACCCCACCGACGTCATCTTCCTGACCTGCGACGCCTTCGGCGTGCTCCCGCCCGTGAGCCGGCTCTCGCCGGAGCAGGCGATGTATCACTTCATCAGCGGCTACACGGCCAAGGTGGCCGGCACGGAGATGGGCGTCACCGAGCCGCAGGCCACGTTCTCGCCCTGCTTCGGCGGGCCGTTCCTCGTCTGGCATCCGATGAAGTATGCCGGGCTGCTGGCCGACAAGATCCTCAAGCACCGGGTCAACGTCTGGCTCGTCAACACCGGCTGGAGCGGGGGCGCCTACGGCATCGGCAAGCGGATGAAGCTCCCGATCACCCGCGGCATCATCGACGCGATCCACTCGGGGGCCCTGCGAAACGCGCCGGCCACGGCCGACGCGGTGTTCGGGCTCGACGCGATCACGGCCTGCCCGGGCGTGCCGGATGAGGTGCTCGTGCCCCGCGACGCCTGGGCCGACAAGGCGGCGTACGACGTGACCGCCCGCAAGCTCGCCGGGCTCTTCGCCCACAACTTCCGGCAGTATCTCGACAAGGTCACCAGCGCCGTCGCCCTCGCCGGCCCGAGCGAGTAGGTCACTTCGGCGGACGGCTTTTCCGCCCCCTTGGCCGCTCGACCCGGGCCTGCAAGGCGACGCGTGGTCGGCTCCCGCGCACGCTGTCGGCGACGTGGGCCCGGGAACGCCGGAGTTCCCGGTCCGACATCCAGGACGAATCAGGAACCGGGGAGGAAGTCACCCGCCGCATCGAAGCCGTCCCAGCCGGCGGGGGCGGGCCGATAGGGCAGGATCACCTCCTCGAAGGCCGCCCGCCGCGTGCGGGCGAGTTCGTCGATCTCCTCCCGAAGAGCCTGGACATACCGTGCTTTCTCCTCGGAGGAGAATCGGTGACTCCTGCCGTCCTCGCCGGGCTCGGTTTCGACGACACTCCGCCAATCCCGGATCGCGGCTTCGCAGAGCGCCGACTGCATGGCGAACAGCGGCATGCGTGCGGCACGCCACCGCGCTTCCTCGCGCAGAAACTCGCGATCCGGCCGAAACGAGGCGGGGTAGCGGCCGGGCACGAGCGGGAGCCGGCGGGTGAAGCAGAGGCAGAGTCTGGAATCGGCGAGATCGCCGCACAGCATCCCGACCGTGAAGTTCCGCACCTCCGCGGCCCGTGCGGCGGTGAGCACATAGCGATCGTCGTCGATGCGGTCTCGCAGGAGCCACCAGATGGCATCGGGATCCGCCCGCATGACCGCGTCGATGGCGAGCCGGACCCGCTGTTGCTCGTTCCAGTCGTAGTGGGCCGCGAACACCGGAACGGTCACGCGGCCACTGCGGTCGAGGACCGGAGGCGGGTTGCCGCTGGCGACGGCGGAGATCAGGCTGCCGAGTTCCCTCTCGGGCGGGTGCGAGGCGTGGAACCGCAGCAGGTGCACCGGGTCGAGGGGGGCCCGCACCCGTTCGATGGTGAAGCACCCGGGGTGGACCGCGACGGAACCCTCCCGCATGCAGGCCTGCACCGAGAAGTTGTCCTCGATCATGTGTTCGCGGAAGCGGGCCAGGCTGAAGATCTTCCGCGTGAAGACCAGTTCATGGGCCGGTGGGTGATCGGCGACGTCGCAGCGGACCGGCCCGCGGAACGCACGGACGAGCGAATCCGCCCCGAGGATGAAGCGATCGTCCCCGAGGTAGAAGGCGTTGGAGCCCTCCTCGCCCGCGGTGAGGGCCTCGGCACGCGACCGGGCCCCGGCCAGGGCGGCTTCAGGGCCGGCCCCGGCATGCAGGGCATCCTGATGAAAACGCTGCCGGAAGAGCTCCCGGCCCCGGTCAAAAAACGGATTGTCGAACCATACCTGGTCGCCGGGCAGAAGTCGGTCTGCGTCGAAGTGGCGACGCCACAGCAGGTCGTCACCCCTGTTCGGGAGTTCCTCGGGAACGACCCGGCGGCCGATGAGGTGATTGATCGCTTCGAGGCCTCGCGCGTCTCCCGTCTCGCGAAAATGCTCGATCATGCCCTGGATGAGGACGAGCGTCGTGTATTTGAGGCAGCGGATGCGGGGAACGGGAACACCGTCGGCCCCGTGGAGAACCCAGAGATCCGCGATCGCATCGACCGGGGCGATTTCCGGGGCCACCACGAAGCGGTCATTGACGAGGATCCAGTAGGCCGGATTCCGCATTTCCGGCGAGTCTTCGGAGGGTCGAATCACGGTGCCGGTGATGGCGGCTCGCACGACATGCAGCCGCACCTGCCGCTCACCCTCGCTGAGATCCCCGCGACTACTGAGGATCACCCGGGCCCGGGCGAGGATGGCTTCATTGCCCGCCGTCAAGGGCGGCACCCCCGGCGGACGCCGCTGCGGCGCATCGCCGGCGGTCGGCGGTGTTCGCTCCCGGCTGGTGATGGCTGGGAAGCCGGCTGAGGCGGAAACGGTCGGCAGAATCATGGCCTTGATCGTAGTCGATCACGCCCCTCGGCGCCTCTCCGACAAGGCAACCCGGCATCGGAAAGAGCGGGATGAACAGGGGGCCCGGACCGGCGGGCCCGTTCAGGGGAGAGCCTTCCGTCCCCCGGAAGTCACCCATCACGCCGGCAGGTGTGCCGCGGGCGTTCACCTGTTCCGACGGCGCGGAGCGTATCATCGGGCGGTTCGGCGGGCCGACTGGACGGCGGCCGACCCGACCACGTGCCGGCCTCCGGGAAACACGCGATGAACAACACTCCACTGCCCGTCGATGGAATCGACACCCGCTTCGCCCGATTTCTCCGCGGCGAATGGCTCCCTTTTTTGCCCGCGCGATTCCGCGAGCCCGCGGCCCGGGCTGCGATCCAGGTCGCGGTCGCAGCGGTCGTCCTCCTCACGATCGCGCCGCTGGCCGACTCGAAGGGCGAGGCCTGGATGGACGCGTCGTTCACCCGCACGCTCGCGGCCCTCGCCGCCACCCGCGGCCTCGACAGCGGCATTTCACTCGCCCAGAGTTCGGAAGTGAGCTTCTCGTTCGGTCCGGGCGGCAGCATCGGCATCGGCCAGGCACTCGATCCGATCAACGACCTGGTCGAGCAATACGGCGCGCTGCTTCTCACGAGCACGACGGCCCTGGGTGTGCAGCGGCTCGGGATGCAGATCGCCAGGACGCTGGGCTATTGGCTGTTTCTGCCCGCGCTGACGGCGGTTTGCCTCGCGGCTTTTTGCGGATCGTCCGGCCAGCGGTCGCTCATCGGCTGGAGCCGCCGACTCTTCGGCCTCGCGCTCTTCGCGCGGCTCGCGATTCCCGCTGCCGGCTGGATCGACTCGCTGGTCGCCGACCGCTTCCTGGAACCGAGCTATCAGCAGGCGTCGGCCGCTGTGGCCGAAACGACCAAGAAGATCGAGCGAGCAGAGGCCGCCGATGCGGAGCGGCCATGGTATGACCGCTACAACCCCGTGGACGCCATCGGCGATCGGGCCCAGAAGCTCTACGAATCGCTGGCCGCGGTGGGCGAATCGATCGTCAACCTCGCCATCTACTTCACGATCTCCACCATCCTTCTCCCGCTGGCGACGCTCTGGATCCTCTCGCGACTCACCGGGGTATTTTTCAGCGAACGCTGACTCCGACGCGTGCGGGTCTTGAAGGTCGGTTCCCCGGCTGAAACGGCGGCTCAGAAGCGGCGGGCACGATGCCCGTGGCGAACTTCCGGCGAACATCGCGGACGCCCGCGCGGCCACCGCCGACTCGGGGGCGGCGTCGGGCTCATTCGTGCTCACCCTCGACGCGGGCCTCTCCATCCGGGTCGATGTGCACGTGGAGGGTCATCGGGTGGCAGCAGACGGGACAGTCTTCGACGTAGTCCTGGTGCGAGCCCCCTGAAATGTCCACCGGCACGACGATCTCCTCGCCGCACGAGTCGCAGACATAGGCGGCCTCCGGATGGGCGGCGGGCCGTCTCCGACGGCGTTTGGGGCGTTTCTTGGGCATCTGAAACTGCTCGACGGGGTTGGCCGGATGAACCACCCGCCGCGGCCGGCCGTCCTCCGCCGCGGCTGCCCACGCCCGTTGGCCGGGGCACGGGGTGGAGTGTCGCCTCCGGATGCACGCCCACGCAACGCTCCGCTTCCGTGGCCAGCGGGAAACGGCCGCCCGGGCCCCCGGGCCATGTCCGCTCTGCGGCGGGATTCCCGGTCGTGACAGCCGGCTCCACGCCCGCCGGAAAATCGACGTTTGACTTTGCCGGACCACGCCGCGAAAGGTTCGTCGTGAGCGGAGTCTGCAGGCGGCCCTCCGGGTCCGCAAGCGATCTCCGCCACGACGACTTCGGAAGACGAGTGATCTGGGCACCGTGCCGCGGGGCCTGATCGCCAAGTAGGCCGACATGAGCGGACTCCCCGAACGGGGAGCCTTTCATGGCGGCCCTTTTCGTTTTCGCAGTTTCGTTTTCGCAGTCGTGTTCACAGCCTGAGTCATTCCCAGACGTTCATTCCGAGAAGAAGTCGCCAGGGCCGGCGTGTCAGACGATGGAGATCAACGACATGCCATGCCTCCTGTCAGCGTTTCTCGAGACCGTATCGCGCGCGCCGGTGTTCTGCGGGCGGTTTTTCGCCCCGGCGGTCGCCACGGCCATCCTGCTATTCGCCGCGAACTCCTCCGCCGACACCCTCACGCTCTCGAAGGCGGGCCTGTCGGCGGAAGGTACGCCGCTCTTCGTGTCGGCGATCTTCACCACCGGCTCGGCGGCGGGGGGTGCCAACTCCCTGAAGATCACGCTGCAGAACTCCGGATCAGCGACGAAGTTCAAGGCCGACGTCCTCTCGAGCTTCTACTTCAATCTCGCCAATCCGAGCGGCACGATCCCGCTCTCGCTGAACTACAATTCAGGAACGGGGCAGGCGTTTCAGGTGCTCTCGGGCACCTCTGACCGGCCCGTCTCGTGGGAACCGGACCTCGTGATCGGCGGGGGAACCTGGACGACGTCGGGAACGGCCGCCACCGCTCCGTCCAACCTCGTGGCCGAGAAGGACCTCAACGAAGGCTGGCAGTTCATCACCACGACACCGCCGCCCGTCCCCGGATTCAGATTTGGCATCGGCACCGTCGGCAACACCAACATCGCCAACTACCTCGCCGGCGCGAGCCCCTTCAACGGCATCGTCGTGAAGGGTGTCGAGCCGGAATCGATGATCAACCTCGGCATCTACAGCACGGGCACCGCCATCGGCTCGGATGTGGACCCTGCCGGCAGCCTGGAGGACACGAGACTGCTCCGCACAGAAGCGGTGTTCACCTTCACGAGCGACCAGAGCCTCGTGGGCTTCGACGCCTCCTGGGTGAATGGCGACGTGGCCTTCGGCTTCGGCACGGACCCCGAATCGGTGCTCGTGCCCGAACCCGGCAGCCTGTCGATTGCGGCCCTGGGCGTCGCCCTCGCGGCCGGATGGCAGGTGAGAAGGCGAAAATGGTCGCGGTCGTGCAGTTCGTGAACCGTCGCCGCCGCTCGTCCCAGTGACGCACCGAAAGCAGGATGCCGGGTCGGGGCTGCCCATGCCCCGCCGCCCGGGGTCGGGTCAACCAAGGCGACGTTCCTCCCGATCAGCCGGGCGATCCCCAGCAGCAGTGGCTCGTGCCACTCGGCGACATCCAGACGCAGTGCTACGACCAACTCCTGCAGAAGCAGGGCAGCGATCGGCGGGGGGCGATGCCGGCCCTGCCGCGATCGGTGATGGGCGTGCTTGACGGCTACTTGCGGCACAAGTGAAATCTTCGTGCTGCCCCCAACGGACCGATCCAGGCGATTTCGTCGCAGTCGCTGCGGGAGCAGCAGGAGGCGGAGTTTTCGGCTTCCTGTCCGTGGCAGGAGCGCACCGGGGATTACGGACGGCGACGGTGACCCGTCGTGGAACGGTCGGTTGGCCGGGCGGCAGGGAGGCAACGATGATGGCCGAGCAAGCCGTTTCGGCGTCTGCACGGGTGATCGAGGTCTTGAGCGGCGCCTTCATCGCCCAGGCGGTGTATGTGGCGGCGAAGCTCGGCATCGCCGACCGTCTCGTCGCCGGCCCGGTGACCGGGGCCACGCTCGCCCGCGACCTGGCCGTCGATGAAGTGGCCCTGACCCGAGTGATGCGGCTGCTCGTGGCCCAGGGCATTTTCGCGCAAGCTCCCTCCGGCGAGTATGCAAACACGCCCCTCTCCTCGACGCTCACGACCGGTGGCGGGGAGAGCCTCCGCGACCTCGCCATCTGGTGGTGCGAGGAGCCCCACTGGCGGGTCTTCGGCCACCTGCTCGAGAGCGTTCGCACCGGCCGGCCCGCGTGGCCGATGGTGCACGGCATGGATCTCTTCGCCTATCTCACCGAGGCGAATCCGCCGCTCGGTGCCATCTTCCATCGGGCCATGACGAGTTTTTCGGGCACCACCATCCCGGCAGTGCTCGCCGCCCACGATTTCTCCGGGTGCGGCGTCGTCGCGGACATCGGGGGCGGGCACGGACACCTCCTGGCGGCGATCCTCGCCGCGGCGCCGCACACGGGCGGCATTCTCTTCGATCTGCCGGCCGCGGTGGCCGGCGCGCCGGAGCAGCTCGCGACCGCCGGGGTTGCCGACCGCGCACGCATCGTGACCGGAAGTTTCTTCGATCCGCTCCCGTTCACCGCCGACACCGTCGTCTTGAAGCACATCCTCCACGACTGGCCCGATGACGACTGCGTGCGGCTGCTCGGTCGAGTCCGGGATGCGCTGCCGGCGCGGGGGCGGGTGCTGGTGGTCGAGATGGTGGTGCCCGACACCGACTCGCCCCACTTCAGCAAGGTCTGCGACATCGAAATGCTCGTGTCGGTCGGGGGGCGGGAGCGCAGCCCGACGGAGTTCGCCCGCCTCTTCGCCGCCGCCGGCCTGCGGATGACGAAGGTCGTCCCCACGGCGTCGGTGGTGTCGATCATCGAGGCGACGCTGGAGAACGCCTCGTGAACGTCCCACCAGATCTCCGGGAGTCGACGCTCTGGCAGGCGGCGGGCCATGGCTTCGAGCAGCTCTTCCGCTCGGCACCCGGCCACGACGTGATCCATGTGCCTGGCGGGATGCTGGCGTTGACGGGTGTTTCAGCCCCTGACTTGAACTGCGGCGTCGTCTGGGACGCGGCCGACGCGGCCGCGAGCATCGGCCACTTGGCCGACGCGCTTTGCCGCCGCGACCTGCCCGGCCTGCTTTTGGTCGCCGACTCGGCCGGGCTCGAAGCGGGCTGCGACGTCGCCGATCCGGGCATGATCGCCGCCGCGCGGATGCCGTTGATGATGCGTGCACCGGGCCCGCTGGCCGCTGATCCGCGGTTCACGGTTCGCAGGGTGACCATGCCCCGCGATCTCGAATCGGCCAATCGCGTGATCTCGGAGGCATTCGAGCTGCCGGCTCCGCTGGTGGATGCCGCGTTCCGACCGTCGCTTCTCGACTCCGAAGACGTCACGCTCGAGATGGTTCTGGACGGCGAGGAGCCGGTCGGCTGCCTCCAGACCACCTCGCACGACGGGCTCGTCGGCATCTGGTCGATGGCCACCCCGCCCGCCCTGCGTCGCCGCGGCATCGCCCGGGCCGGTCTGACGCACGCTCTCGCGGACCGCTTCGCGGCCGGTGCCTCGGCCGCCTTCCTGATCGCCACCGACGCGGGCCGGCCGCTCTACGACGCGCTCGGCTTCCAGGTCGTGGCCTGGTGCACCGCCTGGCTCGTCCCACGCTGTGAGCGGCGGCCATGATCGGCTCATTGTCCATAAACACAATCATCCATGACCCTCCTGTTCGGCACGGGATTCGCGCACCACACTCGTCTTCGATCCTCGATGGTGCCGGGAGGGGCTGCCCATGCCCCGCGAGCCGGCGTATGACGCCAAGCGAAGCCAGGATGGCGGAGCGCCGGCGGCAGTCGAGTGAGCGAAGGACAGGATGTCCGTAGCGAGCGTCCGGCGACGGGGCATGGGCAGCCCCGACCCTCACAAGACGTCGCGACTGGCTGCCCCATCCACAGCGGAGAATCCCGCGGGAGGTGTCCCCGCCGCCTTCCGCCCATTTCCCAAGCGGCTTTCTTGGGCACCTCGACGCATAAAGAAGAGTAGATTGACCAAGCCAGGAGCTCGCTGACTTCCAGAGAGCCGTCCGTGGCATACCGCCCACCCCCGAGGCTGTCATGCGCCACTGTCACCGTGCACGTTTCGCCCTCTCCGCCGTCGTCGTGTCGCAGGCTGTCGTCTGGGCCCTGCTGGGAGGAAGCGTGAGCGTCGCTGCTCCGGACGCCGGTGCGAAGGCTCGAGGCGATTTCAACTTCTACGCCCAAAGCGCCCACAACTCCTTCTCGCACGCTCGTTCCCACGTCGAGACGTATCAGCGATATCTCCATGAGACGCACGGTGTTGCCTTGCCCGCTCCCGCGGCCGGCTCGGCGGTTCAGTCCGCCCCGCTCGACGACCATGCGGCGCAGATCGCCGCGCACGGCGAGGTCGACTCGCTCGTCGCCCGCGAGGCGAGCGACGTGATCGCCGACGACATCGAGCGCATCCAGCGGCACGTGGATCGGATGCAGGTGCAGGCCCAGGCCCGCGGCGATGCCGCCGCCCTCGCCAAACTCACCGACGTGGAAAAGCAGCTCGGCATCGCCCGGCGGGCCCATGCGTCGCTCCACGAGCACCACGCCGGGGAGGCGATCGCCCCGGCGACCGCGATGGAACTCGCCCAGAAGGTCAACGGTGCGCTTCGTGCCGCCCATGCCGCGCACGACGAGGTCGCCGGCCGGCTCGACGCGGCTGGCCAGCCCTGACGGCGCGGTCCTCGTCACGAGTCACGAGCCAGTGGCCAGCCCCGCCAAACGCGAGGCACCCTGACGGCAGGCGGTCGTGAGCAACTCCAGCTCATCCCGGTCGAGATCCCGGGGGGGACTGCAGCCGATCACGAGCACGCCGTATCCGTGGCCCGCCTCGCGCAAGGGCAGACAGGTGATCCTTGCACCCGGCAAGGTCTCGGTGCCCCGACCCGCGGGCTTTCCGAACAGGTGGCACCAGAGCATGACCCCCGAATCCTCGGTGGCGTGGGTCACAACGCCGCTGCGGGCCGCACGCGTGAGCTCCCCGGTCGGCGACGCGACCATCGCCTCGGCGTCTCCGCCGGTGATGTCGCTGGCCGTGGCGACGAGCGCGGCGGCGACGTCCTCTGCGGTGGCCGCGGCGGCGAGCCGCTGGGAGAGGTCGAGGAGCCGGGTGAGACGACGCTCCGCCAACAGGGCCAGTTCCCGTTGGGCCCGGGCCCGCACGACGAGCTCCGCCACCACCAGCCCCGCCGACAAGAGCAGCACGAGCGACACGATCTCCTTCGTGTCACTGACGGCAAGTTGGAACTCCGGATGCAGAAACAAGAGGTCGATGCCCAAGGCGCCCAGGACCACGGCCAGCAGGCCGGCGAAACGGCCGAAGCGAAGCGTGGCGGCGACGACGATCAGGAGCGACACCACGGCCATGTCGTGATCGTCCACCCACGGTCGCAACAGCCGGCCCACGAAGAGGGCGGCGGCGACCAGGCCTCCCACGAACGCCACCATCCACATGCGGCGCTCAAAGCCGATCGGTGGAGCCGGTGATTCGGGCAGGGCAGGGGCGTCAGACAGCGGCGCTCCCGCCACCACGATGTCGATCGGTCCGCTCTCCCGGACGAGTTGGTCGAGAACACGTTCGCGGCCCCACACCCATCCCTTCCGACGGGGACGGCCCACGACGAGCCGGGTTGCGGACAGCCGCCGGGCCTCGTCGAGCAGCCCCACGGGCACCGACGAGGACGCAACCCGCGCGACCTGCCCGCCGAGTGATTCCGCCAGCCGCAGGTTCCGCTCCAGCGCCTCGGCCTCCGCCGGGGGCCCGGGCCGCGCGAAGGGCCTCCGCACCGTCACGGCGAGCCAGTCGGCCCGCAGCCCCGCCGCGATCCGGGCGCCGTCACGGATCGCCCGCGCCGATCCGGGCCCGGGGCCGACGCCGACCACGATCCGCTCCCCGCCCCCGACCCGCCGACCGGCACCGGGGGGTTGGGTCTCCTCGATGTCGCTGCCGGCCCGCCGCGCCATCCGCACCAGCGCCAACTCCCGCAGCTGGAGCAGATTCGACCGCTTGAAAAACCGCTCGACCGCCTGCGCGGCGACGTCGGGGAGGTAGATCTTCCCGTCCCGCAGCCGCTTCAAGAGCTCGTCGGGCGGCAGGTCGATCAACTCGATGTCGTCCGCCCGCTCCAGGACCGTGTCGGGCACCGTCTCGCGGACGCGGATGCCGGTCGTCTCCTCCACCAGATCGACGAGGCTCTCGACATGCTGCACGTTGAGCGTCGCCTGGATGTCGATCCCGGAGTCGAGCAGCTCGATCACGTCCTGCCACCGCTT
>SXWC01000118.1 GCA_005789975.1 Planctomycetaceae bacterium | reverse complement strand
GCGAGAAAAACGCCACCGAAGGGGGTGCGGGGCGTTTCGAGAAAACCGCTCCGGACGCCCGGGCCGCTCCTCCCGAGGCTCACGAGTCGCTCATCGGCCGGAAGACCGGTGCGGAAGTGCCATTGACCGGGCTATCCTTTGTATAGTGGGCAGCACAGGATTCGAACCTGTGACCTCTACGGTGTGAACGTAGCGCTCTAACCAACTGAGCTAGCTGCCCGACTCATCGGTCATCGGCGGACCCTCAGGGGAAGTTCCGCTGAAACCGCCCACACCATACCTTCCCTACGATCTCCCGGAAAGGACTCCGCGTGCGGCCGCGAAACAGGCGGCAGGGCGGTCGCATTCACTCGACCGGCGGGGGCTCGAATCGCGGCGTTTCGACCAGCCGAACGCCGGCCGCCTCGTCGCTGGTGTGACCGATGCCGCGGGACGCCCGTCCCGGCAGCGGGCCATCGACCCGGGCGGCTGTCTCCAACTCCCGGGAGAGCGTCTGCCACTGCCTCCGCAGATCACCAGCCGTCTTGCCGAACGAGCGGCCCACCTCGGGCAGTCGCTTGCCGTAGAGCATCACCGCGATCGCACCGATCACGACGATTTCGAAGGGGCCAAGGCCAAACATGCTCGCTCCGACTAGCGTGCGTCGGAACGGCCGGAATCACGCGGGCCGGCATCCTCGATGCCTTGAACGCCCCGCTTGAACTCGACGATGCCCTCGCCGAGCGAACGCATCACCTTGGGAAGCCGCGACCCGAAGAGCAGCAGCACCACACCCGCCACGATGAGAAGTTCCATCGGGCCAAGACCGAACATTGCGAACATGGGAACGGGCACGGCACATCCCTCCGGCGGTCAGGAAGACGATCGCGGCCGGTGCGGCACGCGATCCGTCCACCTCCCAAGTCTAATCCAGGGGGTTCGGTGGTCAAACCTTCGGCGGCGGACTCCCGCCTCTCATGCCGTCCATTCACGGGGAACCTGGCGGTGCCGCGGCCATCCGCGGCTCGCGTTGGTGCATCGGCTCGTGCCGGTAATAAACCTCCAGCGTCATCGCCGACAGTGCGGTGGAATAGACGCGGCCACCGTGGCCGCCCCAGACCGGATCCGGATCCCAACTGCCATCGAGCGGGCCGCTCCGCCGGCGCTGCAAGGGCAACAGGGCCGCCTGAAGATCCCCGTTCCATCGCTCCCAATGGGGCCCCCCCGCATGAAAGGCTGCGAGCGTGGCGTAATACCAGGTGTAGGCGTTGTAGTTCGCCGCTGTCGGCGGCGACGCGGCGATCATGCCGAGTGCCTCGGTCGCCGCCGGCTGCCCCGCGGGCATGCCGAGGAGCAACCTGCAGTAGAGCGCCTCGGCCGTCATTGCCATCGTGGGCCGCTGGCCATGCCGGTAGGCAGCAAGCCCACCGGCAGCCCCGCTCGAGACAGACTGCAGAAATCCACGGGCCCGCGACTCCGCCCCCTCGAATCCGTTCATGCCGGCATTTCTCGCGCTCGCCAGCACCATCACCTGCCAACCGCACTGGCTGGTGTCGCCCCGATCACCGGCCGCATAGCGCCAGCCACCCGTCTGAGGATGCTGCATGGCGAGCGTCCGGGCGACGGCCCGGGCGAGCGGCGGCCGGAGTGCCTCGTCGCCCGTCAGCGCCAGGCACTCCGCGACGGCGATCGTCGCCATGCCGTGGCAATAGAGCTCGGCGAAAAACTCGGCGTCTCCCGCGAGGGATCCGTCGTGCCGCTGTCGCCCCACCAGAAACCGGATGCCGCGTTCGACGACCTCGGCGTGCGGGCCGTCGCGGTGCGAGTTGCCCGCCCCGAGGAAGGCGAGCAGCGCAAGCCCCGTGACGCCGTGGTCGATGCGGGCCCCGGCGCCATGCCGATGATGAGCCTGCACAAACCGCTCCGCACCCGCCCCATGCTCGGCCGCGTTCCAGCGACCGTCGGCGGCCTGCGCCCCGGCGAGCCACGCCAGCGCGGCCTGCACGGCCCGCTCCGTCGTCTCCGAACCACCCCGCGCGGCCGCTGCCGACGCTCGACGGGCCCCGACCCGGTCGGCATAGGCATCGGGCAAGCGATGAGGTTGCGGATCCGGGCGAACCTCCCCCGAGGCTCCGCTGTCAGGCGATGCCGCGGCCGAGGAGGATTCGGTGACGTGCCGTTCGACGGCCGCGTCGAGCAGGGGCACATGATCGACGGGTGCGACGGCCGACTCGCCTTCGGCCGGTAGTAACGGGATGGCCGGCACGTCGGGGATGCTGGCCAGAGCCGCCCGGCCGCCAACCTCCGCGGCCGGCTCCGCGGCCGGCGACGGGTCGTCGGCGACGACGGCAACCACGTCCGACGGTTCATCGGCGAGTGCCACGAAGATCGACATCTTCCCTTCGTCGTTTCGTCCCCACGAGGCGGGCGCCCAGCCGCCGACGAACGCGCAGACGACCGCCAGCACCCCGTGCAGCAGCACCGAGAGAGCCACGCACTTCGCGAGCGTCCGCGACTGCAGCCACCGCGTCCGCACGATCACGACGAGGCCCGTCACCGTCACCGCGGCGAGGATCGACCACGCGATGCCCGTGGTGCCCATCGTGGCCCGCTCACTTTCTGCGTGCGGCGGCCCGCGGCTGCACGGCGATCGCGACGTTGGCCACACCCGCGACCTGGCAGGCCTCGTAGATCTCGGCCATGCGGCCATGCGGCACGGCCCGCTCGCCACGGATCATGACCGCAAGCTCGGGATTCGACTCCCGCGCCGCCGTGAGCCGGGCCACCAGCGATTCCGACGCGATCTCCTCGCCCCCCAGGCGAACGCTCCCGGACGCCGCAACCTCGACGATTTCCGGCCGTCCCCCGGACGCGGCCGCGGCGGCCCCCGCTTCGGGAAGGTCCAGGTCGAACTTTCGTTCGTCGTCGGAAAACCTGGTCGCACACATGAAGAAGATCGTGAGGACGAGCACGACGTCGATCATGGGCGCGAGATTCGGCGCGGGCTCGTCTTCGTTGTCGAGTCGCACCAGCGGCATGGTTCACCCCGCCGCCCGGCGTTTTGATTCACCGATCGCCCTGGCCTCGACCAGCGACTCGTGTGAAATCGCATCGATCACCTGCTGGCAGGCCTCGTCGAGCCGCATCGCGAGCCGGTCGATCCGCCCGGTGAAGAAGGAATGCAGGATCATCGCCGGAATCGCCACGAGCAGCCCCATCGCGGTCGTGATCAGCGCCTCGCCGAAGCCCCGGGCCAGCAGATCGGGACGGCCCATGGCGCCGGACGAGGCCACGTCGTTGAAGGCGCGGATGAGGCCGAACACCGTGCCCAGCAGCCCGAGCAGCGGCCCGATGGTGGCCACGCCGTTGAAGATCCGCCGGTAGCGACGGAGATGGTTGAGCTCGCGTTCGCAGGCGTCCATCGCCGCCTGTTCGATCTCGACCGCAGGCCGGCCCCAGCGGCGCACCGCCGCCGCGAAGACCCGGGCGGCGGGGCTGCGATTCTCCTCGCAGGCGTCGAGGGCGGCACCTCGTGCCAGCGAACCCGACTGCACCTGCTCGACGAAGCGATCGACGAACAGCTTCGGCACCACGCGGGCCGTTCGCAGGCTCGCCGCCCGTTCGATCCCGAACACGGCCAGCAGGAACGAGCAGCCGAGCAGCGGCACCATGAGGATGCCGCCGTCGCGGATGGTGGCCAGAAGGTTGCCCGTGGGAATGCCCCCAGCGGCTGCGGCGGGGGGAGCGTCGTCGGTCTTCGTCTCGCGGGGCGTGGCCGCGACACGGAGTGTTTCGCGGGCTGAATCCGCCGAGCCGGCCCAGGCCCGGGGGGGCTGCGCGAGCGAAACCGATGCCGCGGCCGCCGTTATGGCGATGGTCGCAAGTCCGCAGCACACGGCGCAGGGACTGCGAAAGCGGCGGTTCCGTCGCGGCATCATGCCGAACGCCTGAAGAGGTCGAAGCGGCCCCATTCCCTCGGGGGCTTCGCCAGCATCATCGGCACTTTCGGCTCCCAACCGCCCGTCCTGTGGTCGGGCAGGGAGCCATCGTCACGACCGGCGTGACCAGCCCGGTCGCCCCGGAGGCCTCCGGCTCGGCGGGGCGAAACCCGGTCTCGCCCCGCCGCCGGATGTTCAGAAGTTCGCGTCGCAGCCCGTATCGACGTCGCCGACCATGTGGAGGTGGTCGTGATCGATGTAGAGCACTTCCTGGGTGTCTTCGTCCACCAGCGTGTGCGGCACGGGCCAGCCGACCCGCTTCACTTCCTGGAAGTAGACCGTGCACTTGTAGTGGGCGTGATGGAGCTGCACCGGTCCGACCAGTGGCATGTGCCGCGGCGGATCGACGTAGTCGGCGATCTTGCACTTCGAGATGCGGACATGATTCCGCTGCACCTCGTAGAGGAACGGCCAGTTGCCCTGGACGGGGCGGGCCTTCTCGAGCGCCCTCATCACCTCGTCGTCGCTCGGCTCATCGAGAGCCTCGCAGGGGCCGCCGGGCTGCAGCGGGCCGAGGACCGGGGCCCGTTCGTACCGTTCGTAGTTCCAGAACTGGTCTTCCTTGGCCTTCTGGGCGCCGACCGGCACGGGGATCGGGAAGGCGAGCGGGCCGAGATTCGGGCCCTGTGCCGTGATCCAGAAGCAGCCGCTCTGCGTCGCGCCCCCGATGGCCAGGACCAGGGCCAGCGTCAGAAATCGCATCCGAGTGATCATGGGGGGTTCGCTCCTGCGGCGAGTCGGTCGAAGAGAGTGATTCTGCAGGTTGTATCGACGAGGCGGCGGGGGAACTTGCGGATTTTTCCGGTTGCACCGCCGGGGAAATGCCGGGAGCGGATCCGGTCCGATTCCCGCCTGCCCAAAACGACACCGCTCCCCCGGGTCGAACCGGGGGAGCGGGCGAAGTGATCAGGTCGTCTCGGACGGCCACCTGCTACCGATGGTGATTGTGGTAGTGCCGTTCGTCGAAATCGAGGAACCACCAGCCGTCGTCCCATTCGAGCGACACACGCCGCCAGCCGAGCGGCACCTGCGGGTAGGGATAGAACGGGCCGATGTAGGGCCACGCCGTCGGGGAATACTGGGTGGGATACTGCACCGCGGCGTAGTTGGGAGACGCCGCGTAGCTCGGCCACGCGTAGTTGGGCATGTTGGGCCCATCGGCACGCATCGGAACCGGCGGCATGCCGACCCCCGTGCCACCCATGGCCATCGGGCCGCCGGGCCCTGCCATGCCGCCGGCACCGCCCATGCCACCCTGGCCGCCCGGCATGCCCGGACCGCCGACATACCCTTCCCCGTATTGCATCGTCCCGGGGACGATTTGACCGTCCTGCAGCTGCCCGTATCCACCATGATCGGGCATCGTCATCGGTTCCTGCATGTTGGTTCGCGTGGCGGTGCGATACCGGGGATCCTGAGGCCGGCCGGCATTCATCGGCCGGCCCGTCGGAGCCCCGAGCGGCATCGGTCGCCTGCCAGTCACGGCAGGTCCAGGCTGGCCACCGGGCGAAGTGCCCTGCACGAGCTGCACCTTCGAGTCGGCCGCCCCGGTTGAGCCACCGGCAAACATGAGTCCGGTGGCCATCGAGACGAGCGACTTGGGCTTGGCCGCCGGCTGCGGCTGCTGTCCGGCCTCAGCCTGCTGTTGAGCCGAGGGCCCGGACACGCCGGCAGACCCCCAGGCCGACGCGGGCTGCGCAAGACTCCGCGCCGCAGCGGGCTGCCGGGCGGCCGGTTCACCATTGCCTTCGATCACGAGCCGGTTGACGACCCGCTCGACGCCGGGCGTCGCCTCGGCGATGCCGACGGCCGCCGCAAGCTGCTTCTCGTCGGAGACGCGGCCCTCGAGCCAAACCGTACCCGACTTGCTTTTGACGTTGACGCGGTAGCCGGTGAGGGCGCCGGAGTCGCGGAGTTTGCCGGCGACGTCCGCCGCCAAATCCTCGGCGCGGCCCACCGTCGTCAGGCATGCCGCCACGAGAACGGCGAGCAGAAACGTGGTCTTGGAAATGGACATGGATCACTCCCTTGGCTTCGAGCACTTCCAGCCGTGCTTTCTTCGGCTGTCGGTCGCAGCGGAGGGGAGTTTTTTTCCGGTTCCAACGAAATGCGCACGCACGCCGATAAACCGGGCGGGCGCGGCAGGCTGGCGAACTTGGCCGCTCGTGGAAAAAAGCCTTCGCGGCCCGGCGTGCGGCAACGGCAACGGCCCGGCAGCTAGGACCGCGGCGAAAAGTCGGCGACGGCGATCATCGTGATCAGGGCCAGCGTCCCCGCACAGACCGCCGCCGAATCCGGCCCGAACTGGATCGCCACACCGCACAGCCCGCCCACCACGGCGAGCGCCGCCAGGCAGAGCCACTGGCCGCTGCGTTCAAACCGCGTGCCCTCGGCAAGCCGGGAAAATCCGGCCGCCAACACGCAGAGCAACTGCACCACGCCGAGGGTGCAGAGCATCGGGCTGAGAGAGACGGCCAGTAGGGCAGGGCAGGGGAGCATCATCGACGGGGCCTCCGGAGCCGGCACAGGGGGTCGGGACGATAGCAACCCGCTGGCCCCGACGCAAAGCCAGCGACACCTCGTCGCAAACAGCCCATTCGCCCCCGCACATTCAGCCCGGATGCCCGCGGCTACTTTGCGACGCCGGTCAGCTCATCGAGCCGACGCTCGAGTTCGGTGATCGAGACGTTGCGATCGACGACGTTGCCATCCGCACCGACGAGCACCATGGTGGGCAGCGCCAACACGCCAAACTCCTCGGCCAGCCGGCTGTCGAGCCCGCCGGGCTCGTGAAGCTGGGGCCACGGCAGCGGCTTGGCCTGCAGAAACTTCCCCAACTTCGCCTTGTCGCCGTCGAGCGCCACGCCGATCACGGCAACCTTCTTGCCGCCATACTTCGCCTGCAGCTCGCGGATCTGGGCGAGATCGACCTTGCAGGGCTCGCAGTCGGTGGACCAGTAATGAACGAGCACGGGCAGACCCTTGAACGCCTGCACCGACATCTGCTTCCCGTCAACGGTCGGTCCGGCGAGCACCAACGGCTTGCCGACGCTCTCCAGCCGACGAACGGCACCAGAGGCCTTCCGTGATTGAGCCGTGCCGGGGAAACTCTCGGCGAGCCCCCGATAGCGCTCGATGGCGTCGGCGTCGCGCCCCTCGAACTCGTCGCGGAAGGCAAGTTGCAGCAGCGCCTCGGCCGACTCGGGCGCCTTTGGATAGGCGTCCACGAAGGCCTGCAGGCTTTCGAACCAGCTCTTCTGCAGGGCTTCGCCGTCGGCGTCGGGCTTCTCCATGCCGGCCGAATACTTGGCCTGAATCAGCCGGAAGGCCACGAACGCCGACATGGCGTCGTCCCCCTTCACATCCTCGGCGACGGCTTCCAGCTTCGCGATGCCATCGGAAAACAGCCCCTCCTGCACGTAGGCGGCGAGGGTTTCCACGAGCTGACTCGTCCAAAACCGCTTGTCGTCGGCGGCGGCCGCGGCGACGGTCTCCTCGAGCAGGCCGATATACTGCGCGGCCAGGGCCTTCCGTGCGACCGGATCGGCCGACGGCATCTTGCCCTCGATTTCGCGGAGTTTCGCGAGCAGCGGCTTGAGGCTTTCGGCCACGTCTCCCGTCCCGGGACCGGGGGCGACGCCCACCGAGCGGGGCGACAAAAAGCTGTAGGCGTCGCCGATGTCGCCCGCCCCTCCGGCGAGCTGAGGAGCGTCGACAGGCCGCCATGCGTCACCACAACGCACGAGCGACCCGACGAAAACCTGCCCGTTTCCCTGCTTGCTCTCGACCAGCGCGACGACGTTGTCATAGGCGGCGACGTCCTTCGTCAGCCCGTTCATGCCGGCTGGCAGCGTGCCGGGAGGCTGCGGCGTGAGCATGCTGGCCCACTTCGAGTCGGCGACGATCTCCTTCTGGTTTCCGGCCATCGCGGCAAAGGCGGCCGGGGCGGCGGCCACCCGGGCCACGAGTTCGGCGAGTTGCTCGCCCTCGAAACCGGCCGCCTTCAGGTCGTCTCCGGTGGGCAACAGCCGTCCAAACGCGGCGGCGTCGCGGTCGCGGACGGCCGCGACGATCTCGGCGGTCGCCTCCTCCGCGGAGATCACCTTCCATGCGTCGATCACGCCGTCACCGTTCTGATCGACGCCCCAACGACCACCGGCGCCAGCCAGCCAGCGATACTCGTCGGGCTTCGTGTCCTTGTTCGCATCGATCTCGCGGTAGATCTCCACGCCGTCCTTGTAGTAGCTCCACCGATCGACCACGCGGTTGGCGTCGGTGTCGGCGAAGGCCCGAAGCACCTCGCCGGAGGGCCCGCGGACGACCAGCGCACTGACTCCCCCTTCCTTCTCCTGCTTGATCGTGGACTTCCCGATCTCGGCCGCGGAGGGGTTCGAGCAATCGACATTCTTCTGGCGGGGCGTGAGGGCGAGGGCGCTCTCCGCCGTGGGGGCGGCGGCGTGGGCGGAAAAGGCCGCCGCAAACGCCGCGAGGCCGAGAACGAATCCCTGAATCGAACCGGGGCCGGGATGACGGAGTGACATGGCGTGATTCCTCAACTGGCGGGAACAGAGGCTCGTCAACCTATCCGGAACCCCCGCCGGCGCCAGCGCCATTTTTCCCCCGGAGCCGCCAACCCCCGGCGACTGCGCTGCCCCTTTGAACTTCGTCGGGGCGACTTTTACACTCTGTGACGCCAGCGGCCGTCGGCAACCCGACCGTCGGCTGGCACCCGCGCGCGTAGCTCAGTTGGTTAGAGCGCTACCCTGATAAGGTAGAGGTCCCAAGTTCGAATCTTGGCGCGCGCAGTTCGATTTCTCGCATCAGACCGTGGAGGCACGGCATCGCACGCAGCGGGGACGTAGCTCAATTGGGAGAGCACCGCCTTTGCAAGGCGGGGGTTGAGGGTTCGATCCCCTTCGTCTCCACTTTCACCTCGCCGGCGACCGCGGCCCCATGACGGCTCTCGATCATGTGACCGGCCTTGCCCCCCGCGGCGAACTCCAGCGGTCGCTGGAATCGCTGCTCGCCGCGGACGATGCCGGGCCGGTCGCCGTCGTGATCTGCGACGTGGTGGGTCTCAAGGCCGTGAACGAGCTCACGGGATTTCTCGCCGGGGACGCCGTGCTCGCCCGCGCGGCCCAGGCCCTGCGAATGGCGGCCGCCGGACCGATTCTGCTGGCCAGGCTCGGGGGCGACGAACTCGTCGCCGTGTTCGCCGGCCCCGCCGCCCCCGCCGCCGCGGGCCAGGCCGTGCTCGGCCTGGCCAAAACAAAATCCCCGCGGATGCGGGCGGCGGCCGTGACCGCGGAGCCGACCGACACGCCGGCCACACTCATCGACCGGCTCTATGCTACGATGCGGTCTTCCTGAATCATCGGGTTTCAGACCAGTTCGCCTCCTCCCCCCCCATGCCGACGGCTTTCCGCCGCGGCCCCCAGCCATGGCTTCCGCGCCCACCGTCCAGACCGCCGGCATCCGCCGCAACGACATCCGCAACATCGCGTTCATCGCCCACGTC
>SXWC01000117.1 GCA_005789975.1 Planctomycetaceae bacterium | reverse complement strand
AATGGTCGTCGAGCTTTCCGGAAATCACCTCGTCGGCCGCACGGACGATCAGCTGCACGGTGTCGGCGGGCAGCTGGCCGAGTTCGCCGTTGGCAAGCGCCGCCGACTTCTTGAGCACACCGAGCGCCTTCTTGACCGCCCGGCCCCACTGGAAACGCTCCACGCCGATCTTGAAGTTGTCACGGGACCGCTCCGTCTGGGCCCCCCAATAGCGGTCGGCGGGCACCCGCACGTCGCCCATGCTGTCGGTTTCTGTGCGGAAGTCGGGCGTGGCGGGCATCGGCGGGGCTCCGGAGGGGAAGGGGCTGGTGAGCAGGCCGTGGAACGAGCCTGCCTGAGCGGGATGCGAAGGTCGTCGACCATGACAACCCTCGGCGTTTCCGCCGGTCGATCAAGGGGGACAGAGGTCGCGGACGACCCTGTCCACCCGCGGCCAGTGTAGCGTGCGGCCGCCGGGGGCCGGCTCAGCGGCGAAGCGGTCGCTGGGTCGCATCGGGCGTGCGGCTCGCCGTTGGCGACGTCTTGGCGTCGTCGGCCCTCGAGGTCGTGGCCAGCGCGATCGCGAGCCAGCCGTCGGCGCACACCGCCTGCACGGCCTGCACCCCGGCCAGCCGCGGGTTCGAGAGCATCTTGTCGGGCATGAGTTTCACGGGACGCTCCTTCGGGAACATCTTTCCGAAGATCGTCCGCAGACCGAACTCCATCCGCCCCTTGTGGCCGGGGCCGCTGAGCTGCACCGGACCGTCGCGTTCGAGCATCACCTGCATGCCCGACACGACAGGACGGTAGGCCACCTGGGCGACGATCTCGTACCAGTTGTTGCGGCGACCGCTCTCGAGCGAGTCGAGCGAGACCCGCACGTGCACGAGGCCGTCGCGGCACTCGACCCGGAGCGGCTCGGTGTCGGCGAACTCCACCTCCACGCCGTCGGGCAGGTCGTCGGGCACCTGCGGCGGCAGTCCGAGGCGGGTGCAGATGAATCGCGCGAGATCCTCGAGCCCCATCCGCCGTCCCTGCAGGCCGAACCTGTCGCAGGCGTTGTTCACGCTCGACTCATGGACCTGCATGCTCAGAAGCGCGTCCCCCGGCGCCCGCGGTCGCGGCGTGTGCGCGGCGAGTTGTGAGGCGGCCGCGAGGCGGAGGCGTGCCGTGGCCACTCCCGACGCAGTCTCCAGCGACACGGCCGTCGGCTCGAGGCCGAGCGCCTCCAGCGGCTTCCAGAACCGCTGGCGGATCCGTTCGGCGGCGGCCGAGAGCTGCGGTTCGGTCTGTTGATCGACCTCATGGCAGGCCCGGGACACGATTTTCGCCCTGACCTCGCGATTGGCCTGGTCGATGTTCTCGTCGTGCTGGGTGCGGGCGATCCCGCGGACGAAAGAGCCCATCAGGGGCACGGAGTCGAAGCCCGTCTCGATGCCCGCGAGCTGCGACTGGTTGGAGGCGTTGCCCCGCGCGGCACCGAAGGCGAGCCCCTGTGGCGACACGTTGATCGGCTTGAAGACGGTGAACGTGGACAGCCCCCGGCTGTGGATCGTCACCGAGCCCGCTTCGGTGACCGTCCGCGAAGCGACCTCGCCGCTCACCAGCAGGTCGAGTCGGATCTCGCTGGGATGGGGCGTGAACCGGACGGCGGTCGATTGCTCGACGGTCTTGGTGCCCCGGACTTTTCTGCCCAGCACGAAGTCCTGCAGCGGGCCCGTCGTGACCGTCGATTCCGGCAGCATCCGTTCCACGAACTGCTCATTGATCGCGATGCGGACGTTGGGCGAGAGATAGTGGTCGTGCACCGTGCGGTCGATCATGCGAGTCGATGCGGACGGGGCGGCCGCAATGCCGCGCAGCGCGTCCCGCACCACCCGGGCCTCGTCGCCGTCCCGCGTGGATTCGAACCGCTCGAGCGCATCGAGGAGACGCGACACTTCCCGCGTCATCGAGGCGGCGGTGAGGCCGGGCTCCAACTCGCCCTGTTCGGGCTGCCTCGGGCCGGCCTCGATGTCGGCGCAGCACGAAGCGGCCGCCCGCCAGACGGCCACCCGGCGGGACACGGCCAGCGCCGTGCGACGAATCTGCGACGCGAGCGACGCATCGACGGTGTCGTCCGCGATCTTCATCCCCTCGGGCACCCGCTCGCCGAGCGCGATGAGCGGCTCCTCGCCCCGCGTGTCACGCGGACCGCCCGTCGCCGCGACCGACTCCAGGCCGCCGAGCGTGTCGGCCGCCCAGCCCGACGCCACCTGATCCCGGGCATCGGCGGCGAGCCGCTCGAGTTGTTCGATCAACTTCAGCGGCACGGGCCATCGCGAGCCGTCGAGCGGCAGGGCCTCGCTCTGGGCCGGCACACCTGATTCGCCCACCTGATCGCGGACGACACGATCACGAAGGCGGTCGAGCAGCCGGCCGCCGCCGGTCGGCTGCGGCGCTGCCGCTTCACCACGGAGTTCGGAGCGGCGCTCCGAGAGTCTGTCCAGCAACCTGCCCCTGCCCCCCGCCGGCTCGCGGGTGTCGCCGCGGGCCGCGTCGGTCCAGTTGACCCCGTCGGGATCGTTCCATTCGCTGCCGGGCAGCGGGGCGGCAGCCGGCGTCGGCGGCCGCTCCTCGTCGAGACGCCGCGGCGGGGCCGGGGCCTTCTCGGCATCGGCGTCATTGCGGCGCGTGACGAGCGCTCGCAAGCCCGCGGCGGGCGGTTCGCCGGCGTCTTGGCCCATCGGGGCCTCGGGCTCCACCGGCGGGGGCAGCAGCGGGGTGTCATCGTCGGTGGCGACCGGCATCTCGGATGGAGTTCTTGCGGAACTCGGCTGCGGCGGGAAGCGACCGGCCGTGGGCAGCGCCTGCGGCACGATCGCCTGCGCGATCGGCGACGCCGCGTCGCCGAGCGCCAGCCGCTCGGGCAACGGTCGGGGCTCCACGGGTAGCCGAATCGAGAGGGCGAGCGCGTCTGCCGGCAGATCCTCCGCCACGACGACCGGCGGACGTTCGGCCTCGACCGCGGGTGATTCGAGACCGAAGTAGGGCTCGGGAGGCGGGCTCCAGAAGTCGGGCCCCGCGATCACCACCGCAAAGGCGAGGCCGGCGAAGAACGCGGAGGCGACGATGATGCCCGGGCGTCGGTCCGCGCTGCCGCTCGTGGTCGCCATGGTCGATCGCCGTCCGCCTGCCAGAAAATCGAGGGCCCGGACACGACGGTCCGACCCTTGCAGATGGATCGACAGGCACCACCGGAAAAATCGATTCCTGCGGCTCCAGGCCGCAAGGTCGCGGCACCACGGACCTCCGCAGCCGAAAGTTGGGCAAGGGGCGCGGGGCCGGCAGCGTGGACTGAGCGGCCGCGGAGGAGCCGCTCAGGCCTGCCGGGCCAGCCGCGGTTCTTCGAGGATCGCCGTCCAGGCATCGACGAGCACGGTGAGATTCGCGTTGCGCTCGACGGCCTCGAGCGCAGCGAGCGTGCCCTCGACGGCTGCCGTCGCGACGTCCGGATCGACGGCCCAGGCGGCGGCGGCCTGATCGCCCGCACCGGCGGCCGAGCCCGCCGGTGCGGCGGTGCGGCGGAGCGCACGGCGAAAGACGTCGAGCGCCGAGTCGAGCGCGATCCGCAGCCGCGCCCGCCGCGGCGGGGCGTCCTTGCCGGCCGCCTCCACGAAGGCCGTCGTGTCGCGGGCCAGCGCGACTCCATGCAGCGGCCGTCGCGAGAGCAGTTCCAGCAATCGCGCGCGATAGGCCACGACCTCCGGATCGAGCAGCAGTCGCCCCCGCGCGAGGCTGCCGCCGGATGCCTCGGCGCAGGCGTCGGCCGTCGCCGTGTCGAGCGGCGCGGCCGCCTCGTGCGACTCCCTCTCGATCACCCGTCGCACCACGGCGGCCGGCAGCGGTGCGAACCGAATCACCTGGCAGCGGGAGCGGATCGTGGGCAGCTGCCGTTCCAGCGCGGTTCCCACGAGAATGATCGCGGCCGCCTCGGGGGGCTCCTCCAGCGTCTTGAGGAGGCAGTTGGCCGATTCCTCCGAGAAGTGATCGGCGTCCATGATCACCGCCACCTTGCGGGCTCCCAGCGCCGGCCGCAGGAGGATCCGCCAGCAGAGCCCCTCCCGCATGCGGTGGGCGTCGTCGCCGATGAGCAGATCGAGGGGAATCGTCGATTTATCGTCGGGCTTGCGAACGACGTCGATGTCGGGATGGCTGCCGGCATCGGCCTGCAGGCACGACGCACAGTCGCCGCAGGGCACGAGCCCCGGCCGCGGCTTCTGGCAGACGAGCGCCTTCGCCAGCGCCAGCGCGAAGGTCCCCTTGCCCACGCCGGCCGGGCCGACGAAGAGGTAGGAACCGGCGATGCGGCCGCGAGCCTGCGCGGCGACGAACCGCTCGGCGATCGCATCATGCCCCTCGATGCCCTGCCATGCCATGACGCGATCCTCAGGCCAGTTCGGGATGCCGCGCGGTGACCGCTCTGCGGATTCGGTTCGTGACCTCGTCGATGCCCGCCGTCGCGTCGATCACGACGATCCGGTCGGGCTGCCGCGCGGCCTCCGCGAGATAGCCCGCCCGCAGCCGCGCTCGGAACTCGTCGCCGCGGCTCTCGAGCTTGTCGAGCGGGCGGTCGAGCCGCCGGCGGCTCGTTTCGAGATCGACGTCGAGCAGCAGCACGAGGTCGGGCATCAGGCCACCGGTTGCCACACCGCCCACGCGGCGGATGACCTCGGGATCGAGGCCCCCCGCATGGCCCTGATAGACGACGTTGGAGAGGAGATAGCGGTCGGACACCACCCACCCACCGCGGCCCAGTGACGGTCCGACGACCTCCGCGACGAGCTGCGCGCGGGCGGCCATGTAGAGGAACATCTCGGCGGTGGCCGCGAGGTGAAGGTCGTGGCGGTCGAGGAGGATCGCGCGGACGGCGTCGCCGGCCGGCGTGGAGCCGGGATCGCGGCAGGTGGTCACGTCGCGGCCTGTCGTTCGCAGCCAGTCGGCGAGCCGCCCGATCTGCGCCGATTTGCCGGCGCCGTCGATGCCTTCCAGCGAGATGAAACGGCCTGTTGTCATGGAGCCACTAAAACCCCTGCGCGCCGAGCCAACGGCGACATTCGACCGTCCACGGATGGAGTTGTTTCGTGTCGTCGTAGGGCCGCACGCCCAGGCCGAGGCCGTGGCGGCCCGTTTCGTAGACGTGCAGCTCGTAGGGACGCCCCAGAGACTTCAGTCGCAGGCCGAGCTCGAGAATCGGTTCGAGCTGCACGGCCGTGTCCTCCCAGGTGTGCCACACGAAGAGCGGCGGCGTCTTGTCGTGGGCCGCGAGTTCGCCCGAGAGTTCTTGTGACAGTTCAACGCTCGGGGCGTTGCCAAGGAGGTTCTTCCGCGATTCTTCATGCGTCTTGCCGACCTGCATGCTGACCACCGGATAGCAGAGCACGCCGAGATCGGGCCGGGCCGACTCGCGGTCGATCGCGTCGGGGGCATCCGCTTCGCCGGGGCCGCCTTGAATGCAGGCCGTGAGGGCGAGGTGTCCTCCGGCGGAACTCCCCATCACGCCCACCCGCCCGGGATCGATGCCCAGCCGCACGTGATCGTGTCGCACCAGTCGGATCGCCCGCGAGACGTCACCGATCATCACGGGATGCCGGTAGCCCTTGCTGCCGAGCCGGTAGCGGAGGACGAATGCCGAGATGCCCTGGGAGTTGAGCCACTTCGCATAATCGCCCCCCTCATGCTGGGCGAGTCCGCCGTAGGCCCCGCCCGGGCAGACGACCAGCGCCGCGGCCGGCGTGGGCGATTTCGGCGCCGGCCACCAGGCGATCACCGGGATGTCGTGGTCGGCTGTGCCCCGGGAGCCGGGGGCGGCGGCCTGCCAGAGACGAATCGTCTCGACGGCCTCGGCCGCCATCATGGGTGCGGGGTCGGGGTCGGTCGCGGAGACGGCGGCGGTGAGCGACAGCGGGACGAAAAGCACCACCAGCAGCACGGCCCGGCAAAGGCGTTTCATCACGACGCGTCCCTCCGAAAGCAGGCGACAAGTTCCGGGATGATCATAAGGCTATTCTGCCCCGCCGCCCGCCGGGCGATTCGTGGTCCCGGCGCGGCCACCTTACCGCGGCACGACCCGCTGGATGCCCAGGGGGTCGGTGGGATCGAGCGGGGCGATCCTCTGGCAGACTTCCTTGGCCGATCGCTGGCGGCCCATCTCCACAAGGCAGTGCACCAGCCCCTTGGCAGCATGGAAAAAGGCCTTGTTGCCGTCGAGCGCGTAGGGCACCGGCTGCGGCCCACCGACCGCGTCGAGGGCTTTGATCGCCAGTTCGTAGGCCCTGCCGAAATGGCCGCGGGCAAGCTTCGGATCGTCCTCCTCCAGGGCGATCAGCCCGAGTTGCACGTGGGCGTCGAGGAAGTCGGGGCATTCCCCGAGCAGCCAGACGAGTTCATCGCGGGCGATATCGTTTTCGCCCGCCTCGACCATCGCCTCGACCTCTTCGATGTCCTCCCTGCGGCGGCGGCTGCACCGCGGGTGGACAAACTCCCAGCCGCCTCCCTGGGGCGGGTCGCGTCGGACCACGGCCAGTTTTTCCTTGGCGGCGGCCTGCCGCTTCCGCCGACCCCGACCGCTGCGTGATGGCTCTTCGCTCATGCGTCTGGAGAGGTTGTTTGCGGGGGTCGATACACTGCCGAAGTTGGAACGCAGGAAAACGCGGAATGCAAGAGGCGAGCGTGCGAGTGGCGGGGAAGCGGACGACGCGGAGGACCGCGGGCCGCCCTGTTTCGGCCGCGAGGGGGGTGCCCGCGACCGGGGGGGCCGCGACCGGGGGGGCCGCGACCGGGGGGGCCGCCACGATCGCCGACCCGGCCGCGGTGAGGCGTCGCCTGCTGGCCTGGTATGCGCTGGCCAGGCGGGACCTTCCCTGGCGCGGGGGCACAGATCCGTATCCCGTCTGGGTGAGCGAGATCATGCTTCAGCAGACGCAGGTGGACCGCGTGAAGGGATTTTTCGTCCGGTTCATGGCGAGGTTCCCGACCGTGGGGGCCCTCGCCGCCGCGCGGGAGCAGGCGGTGCTCAAGCAGTGGGAGGGCCTCGGCTACTACCGCCGCGCCCGGCAGCTGCATGCGGCGGCGCGGAAAATCGTCGCCGATCATGGCGGGGAGTTTCCCCGGAACGTCGCCGCCTTGATGGGGCTGCCCGGCATCGGCCGCTACACCGCCGCCGCGATCGCCTCGATCGCGATGGATATTCCCGCGCCGATCGTCGAGGCCAACTCGCGCCGCGTGATCGCCCGGCTCGCGGGCCACGCCGAGCCGGTCGGCGGGGCCGGCGACGAGCCGATCTGGGCGCTGGCCGCGACGCTCGTGCCCCGGAAGCGGGCGGGCGCGTTCAATCAGGCGCTGATGGACCTCGGGGCGATGGTCTGCACGCCCGACCGGCCGCTCTGCCAGCGCTGCCCCGTGGCGGCATGCTGTGCGGCGAAGCAGACGGGCCGCGTCGCCCGGATCCCCGCGATGGCCGCCCCGCGGGCGACGCAGCGGATTCGCGAGACGGCGGTCGTGGCGCGTCACGGCGACCTGGTGCTCGTGGAGCGACGCGGGCCGGGGGAATGGTGGGAGGGACTCTGGGATTTTCCGCGGGAATCCGCCGGGCGGAGAGGCGACAGCGTGGTCGGACGCGTCGCCTACACCGTCACGCATCACCGGATCGACTGCGCCGTGGTCGAACGCAATCCCCGCAGGCCGTCGAGGGCCGCCCCCCGGCAGCGCTGGGTGAAAATTGCGTCGCTTGCCGGGCTGGCGATGACGGCGCCGGGCCGCCGGATCGCACGGCTGGTGGCCGGGCCGCGGCGTTGAGGCCGGGACGCCGGGGAGCGGGCACCCCGCGGCATGCCGGGCGGGCGGCGGCGGTTTGCCCCGGGCCGTTCGCCATGGGAACCTTCCTGGTCGTTGGAGCGTCTCATGCTTGCAGACGCGGCGATTTTCCGTCGCGTGCCGCCGATTCGCCAGGAGCATCACCATGTCCGTTTTCCGTCCCTTCATTTCATGCCCGACTCCGGCGGGCTGTGGCACAAGTCTGCCCGGGCAGGACGCGCGGAAAATCGGCCGTGGAACCCCCTGGCGTTTCCACCGGTCGATGAGGTGGACCACGGTCAGGGAGTACTGTGTCCGCGGCCTCGTCGTGGCCATGACCGGCGTCGCCATGACAGGCCCGACAAGCCCGGCCGCCGAGGCTCCGCTGCCGCTCGAGAAGGTGATGCTCTTCACCTCGGGCGTGGGCTACTTCCAACACGCCGGTCAGGTGACCGATGACGCGACCGTCGAGATGCAGTTCGCGGCCGACGACGTGAACGACCTGCTCAAGAGCATGGTGGTGCTCGATCGTGACGGCGGCAGCGCGACGGTCACCTATGCCTCCCGCGACCCCGTCACCAAGACGCTGGGTACGTTCGCGGTGAACCTCACCGACAACCCGTCGCTCGGCGACCTCCTCGGACGGCTCCGGGGCCAGAGGGTGGAGCTCGACGCCGCCGCGCCCGTGGCCGGCACGATCGTGGGCGTCGAGAAGCGGCGGGTCGAGATCGGCAAGGACCAGGCCGTGGAGAAGCAGTTTCTCACCCTGCTCACCGGCGAGGGCCTGCGGACGCTCGCGCTCGATTCGGTCACGCGGGTGAAGCTCGCCGATCCGCGGCTGCAGGGTGAACTCGAGAAGGCGCTGGCGGTGCTCGCGCTGGCGAGTGACAACGAGAAGAAGGGGGTCGATATCGCGTTTCGTGGCCAGGGCCCGCGGAAGGTCTTGGTCGGCTACGTGCGGGAATCACCGGTGTGGAAGACGAGCTACCGGCTCGTGCTCGGCGACGCCGCGGCGACGAAGGCCCGCCTCCAGGGCTGGGCCATCGTGGAGAACACGACCGACAGCGATTGGAAGGACGTGCGGATGTCACTGGTCAGCGGCCGGCCGATCTCCTTCGTGATGGACCTCTACCAGCCGCTCTACGCGCCGCGGCCGCTCGTGGAGCCGGAGCTCTACGCGTCGCTGCGGCCGCAGGTCTACGGGCAGAGCATGGCCGATGCCGGGGAGCAGCTCGCCCAGGCGGGCCGCAATCGCGAGGGGCGGGCGAACGGCCGGGGCAGGGCCCTGGAAAAGGCGAAGACCGCCGGTGCGGCCCGCTTCGAGGCCGATGCAGCCCCGATGGGGATGGCGGCCAACGACGAGCTACGGGGTGGGATGGGCGACGGGTTTGCCGGCGCGGCATCGATGCAGGCGGCCGCTTCGGGCAGCGACCTCGGGGAACTCTTCCGTTACGAGATCGCGGAGCCGGTCACGCTCGAACGGCAGCGGTCGGCCATGCTGCCGATCGTGGGTGCCGATGTCGAGGCCGAGCGGGTGGCGATCTACGACGAACGAGTGCTCGCCAAACATCCGCTCTCCGGGCTCAGGCTCAAGAACACCACCGACCTCAATCTCATGCAGGGTCCGATCACGATCTATGACGAGCAGGGGGGCTATTCGGGGGACGCCCGGATCGAGGACATGGCTCCCGGTACCGAGCGGCTGCTGAGCTACGCCGTCGATCTCGACGTCGAGGTGGCCGCCCGCTCGGAGGGACGGCCCGAAGAGATCGTCAGCGTGCGGCTCGTGAAGGGCACGCTCTTCGCCTCACGGAAGCTGGCGCGCGCGAAGGTGTTCGAGGTGAAGAACTCGGGCAAGAACTCGGTCAAGCTGCTGGTCGATCATCCGCTGGACGGAGGCTGGAAGCTCGTGAAGCCGGAGAAGCCCGAAGAGAAGACACGCGACCGCTACCGGTTCGCCGTCGAGGCCGAACCGGGCAAGCCGGTCACGCTCGAGGTGGCCGAGGAGCTGCCGGTCGAGGAGTCGCACGCGATCACGAACCTGGACGACAACATGGTCGGTTTCTACTCCCGGGCCAAGGCGACGTCGCCCGCCGTCCGGGAGGCCCTGGCCGAGGTGGTTCGCCGCAAGCGGGAGATCGAGCAGATCGTCCGCGACCGGCAGATCCGTGAACAGGAGATCGCCACGATCGACCAGGAGCAGGCCCGGATCCGCGGCAACATGCAGGCACTCGACCGCACGAGCGACCTCTTCGCCCAATACGTCCGCAAGTTCGCCGATCAGGAGAAGCGGATCGAGACCCTCCGCGGCGAGATCGCCGGGCTGGCCGCGAGGGAACAGGAAGCGCGGAAGGCGCTCGACGACCACCTTCTGGGCCTCGACATCAAGTGACCTGAACCGACCGACTCACGGCCCGTCAGCGGGCGAAAGGGGTGGAGCATGCGACGAATTCCGATCCTGACCGCGGTGGCCATGCTGCTCTGGGGCTGCGCCTGGGCCGACGGCCGGGCGGCTCGGGCCGCCACGGCGGCCGCCGCCAAACCCGTGGGCGACGCGATCGGCGACCTGGCCTGGGATCTCGTGCGGGCGGCGGGAGCGGGCAACGTCGTGCTCTCGCCGGCGAGCGTGTGGGAGGCGCTGGCGATGACTCACCAGGCCGCCCGCGGCGAGACGGCCGCCGAGATCGCGGGCGTGCTCGGGATGCCCGACGACCGCTCCGCGACCGCCACGGCCGCCGGGGTGCTGAGGGCAGCACTCGACGAGGCGAAGGGCAAGGCGATCACGCTCGACGTGGCCAACCGGATCTGGGTGGAGCGGGGCAAGCGGCTCGAGCCTGAGTTCACCACCGCGCTCGACGAGCGGTTTGCCGCGAAGGCGGGCGAGGTTCCCTTTTCGTCCGCGCCCGAAGCGGCCCGCGGCGAGATCAACACCTGGGTGGCCGACCACACCGCGAACAGGATCCCCGAGCTCCTCAAGGCCGGGGTCGTCTCCCCGCTGACGCGGATCGTGCTCACCAACGCCATTTACATGAAGGCCCCGTGGGCCGAGCCGTTCGTGAAGGCGGCCACGAAGCCTGAGCCGTTCCAGCTCGCGCCGGACGAGGCGATCGACGTGCCCTTCATGCACCGTTCCGCGGAGCTCGTCGCGGGCCGCGTCGGCACGGGTGCCGAGGCCGCGACGGTCTGCGAGGTTCCCTACGAGGGCCGGCGGCTCTCGATGGTGATCGTGGTTCCCGACCTCGTTGACGGCCTCGACGCGGTGCTCGGCGAACTCGACGGCGACTGGCGGACGAAGTGGAATGGCGGGCAGGGTGGCGACGTGCGGCGGAGAAAGGTCGAACTGGCCCTGCCGAAGTGGACGACCAGGAAGCCGCTCGGATTGAGTCACGCCCTGAAGTCGCTCGGCATGAAGCGGGCGTTCGAAGCCGGCGTGGCCGATCTTTCCGGCATCGATGGCACCCGAGATCTCTTCGTGTCGGACGTGGTTCACGAGGCCTTCGTGGAAGTGTCCGAGGAGGGCACCGAAGCCGCCGCCGCCACGGGCGTGGTGGTCGCCACGCGGAGCATGGTGATCGAGCCCGAGGAGCCGTTCGTCGTGAAGGCTGACCGGCCGTTTGCCTGGGCCGTCGTGGAACGCGACACCGGCGCGATCCTTTTTGCCGGCGTGGTGGCCGATCCGCGGAACTGAACCGCACCGCTCCACCGCGGCCGAGCCGATCGACGGCCGACGCGGCGGCGCGGTCGGCCGGATGCCGTGATTGAAAGCGGAGGGCTTCTCGAGCGAGCCTGTCCCGGCCACCGTCGAAACCGGCGGACATGCGGCGACCGCCCCCCCGTGTGGGAAGGCGGTGTCGGCCGCGGAGTCGCGTGCGGGGAATCCCCCGAACGCCGTGCCGAGCCGTGGAGAGCCATGCCTGCTCCACGGGGGACTTGCTCGTTGACGGTGCCAGACGCCGAACGTAGATTCGGTCGGTTTCCCGGAGTAAATCCGCCGGGTTTTCCCGTCCTCTCATGAAAGGCATCGCCCTGCACATGGCCAACTCGCTCGGAAAGAAGTCCGCCGCCAAGAAGTCTGCGAAGAAGTCGGGAGCCGGCGGGGGCAAGTCGGGCCGGATGATCTACTACTTCGGCGAGAAGCGGTGCGACGGCGATGGCACGATGAAGGCCCTGCTCGGCGGCAAGGGGGCCAACCTGGCGCAGATGACGAAGATCGGCCTCCCGGTGCCCCCGGGCTTCACGATCACCACCCAGGTCTGCATCGACTACTACAAGAACCACAAGAAGTTTCCCAAGGGCCTCGAGGAAGACGTCGCCTCCGCCATGAGGCTCATGGAGAAGGAGACCGGGCGGAAGTTCGGCGATCCCAGGAATGCCCTGCTCGTGAGCGTTCGCTCCGGCGCCCGCGACAGCATGCCGGGCATGATGGACTCGATCCTCAACCTGGGTCTCACCGACGAGACCGTGAAGGGCCTGGCCGAGGCCACGGGCAACCCCCGCTTCGCCTACGACTCCTATCGCCGCTTCATCCAGATGTACGGCGACGTGGTGATGGGCGTGCAGAAGCGGCACGAGAACGAGCACGACCCGTTCGAAGAGACGATGGAGGGCCTGAAGCACCAGCTGGGCATCCACGATGACACCGACATGGGCGAGGAGCACCTCCGCGAGCTCATCAAGCGGTATCTCGGCCTGATCAAGCAGCGGACGGGCAAGGGCTTTCCCCAGGATCCGTTCGAACAGCTGATGGGCGCCGTGGGCGCCGTGTTCGGCAGCTGGATGAACGAGCGGGCCATTCTCTATCGCCGCAAGTACAAGATCCCCGACGAATGGGGCACCGCCGTCAACGTGCAGAGCATGGTGTTTGGCAACATGGGCGCCGACTGCGCCACCGGCGTGGCCTTCACCCGTGATCCAGCCACCGGCGAAGACGTCTTCTATGGAGAGTATCTCGTCAACGCCCAGGGCGAGGACGTGGTGGCCGGCGTGCGGACGCCGAAGCCGGTCGCCGAGATGGCCCACGAGCCGATGTTCGCCGGCACCTACAAACAGCTCGAGAAGGTCCGCCAGACCCTCGAGAAGAAGTTCGGCGACGTCCAGGACTTCGAGTTCACCGTCGAGAAGAAGAAGCTCTACATGCTGCAGACGCGGCACGGAAAGCGGACGGCGCTGGCCTACGTGAAGATCGCCCACGACATGGTCAAGCAGAAGCTCATGACGGCAGAGCATGCCATCCAGTCGGCCGATCCCGACGCCCTCTCGCAACTCCTGGCCCCGATCTTCGACCGCCACGACTACGAGGCGGCCCGGAAGAGCGGCCGGCTCCTCTCCACCGGCCTGCCAGCCGGCCCGGGCGCGGCGACCGGCCAGCTCGTGGTTTCGGCCGCCAAGGCCGAGGAATTGGCCCACAAGGGGGTCAAGGTGGTGCTCGCCCGGGTCGAGACGAGCCCGGAGGACCTGCGGGGCATGATCGCGGCCGAGGGCATCCTCACCAGCCGTGGCGGCGTGTCGAGTCATGCGGCCCTCGTGGCCAGGCAGATGGGCAAGGTCTGCGTCGCCGGCGCGGGTGCCATTCAGATCGACTATGCCGCGGGCACGCTCAAGTGCGCCGGCAAGACCCTCAAGGAGGGCGACGCGATCTCGATCAACGGCAGCACCGGCGAGGTGTTCACCGGTGCGATCAAGACCGCCGACAGCGAACTGAAGCAGGTGCTCATCGCCCAGACGATGAAGCCTGCCGACTCCGAGGTGTTCCAGTATTACGACTTCATCATGAAACTCGCCGACAAGCACCGGAAGCTCGGCATCCGAACGAATGCCGACACGCCGGAGCAGGTCCGCCATGCGATCGCCTTCGGCGCCGCGGGCATCGGCCTGACGCGGACCGAGCACATGTTCTTCGAGGGTGATCGGATCGACGCCATGCGTGAGATGATCCTCGCCGAGGGCGAGGAGGCCCGTCGCGCGGCGCTCGGCAAACTCCTGCCCTACCAGCGGGACGACTTCGAGGGCATCTTCCGGGCCCTCGACGGCCGTCCGGCCACGATCCGTTTCCTCGACCCCCCGCTGCACGAGTTCGTGCCGCACGACGAGAAGGCCCAGGCCGATCTCGCCAAGAAGCTGAAGCTCCCGATCGAGACGGTCAAGGCCCGCGTGCACGCCCTGCACGAGTTCAATCCGATGCTCGGCCACCGGGGCTGCCGCCTCGGTGTCAGCTATCCGGAGATCTCGGAGATGCAGGCGCGGGCCGTGTTCGAGGCCGCCGCCAAGGTCCAGAAGGACGGCGTCAAGGTGAAGCCCGAGATCATGATCCCCCTGGTCGGCTTCAAGAAGGAGCTCGACAACCAGGTGGACATCGTCCATCGGGTGGCGGCCGAGGTGCAGAAGGAGACCGGACAGAAGATCAAGTATCTCGTCGGCACCATGATCGAGATCCCGAGAGGCGCCCTGACGGCCGACGAGATCGCGGAGACGGCGGAGTT
>SXWC01000116.1 GCA_005789975.1 Planctomycetaceae bacterium | reverse complement strand
CCGGTCCTTTGGCGCGGCGTTCACCGCCTGCACGATCTTCTTCACCGTCGTGCCGTGCAGGTTCGAGAGACAGTCGACGCCGAACTGGTGGAGCAGGGCGGAGAACTCCACCCCCGACTTCTTCGGGATCAGCCGTTCCAGCCCGGACACCTTGCCGGAGTCGTATTCCTGCCGGGTGATCAGGCCCGTCAGGTAGAGGCCGGCGAGGGCGCCTCGATCCAGCGGGATGAGGTGGCCACCGAGGGCCGTCGAGGCCACGTAGTGCACGACGAACGGCGGCACGCCGTGCAGGTGCTCGAGCGTCTTCAGCCCGTGGGCGAGCGAGTGCTTCTTCGCGTGCTCGAGGGAGAAGTTGTAGGTCGACTCGAATACGCTCTGCAGCGCCCGGCGCAAGGAAAGCGCGGCCCGGGCGGGGTCGGGCAGGTCCTGGAGGCTCTCGGAGAGTTCGGCGACGGTGGTCACCCGCACCTCGTTGAGGTCGAACGACTGGCCCAACAGCCGCGCCAACGCCTTCTCGGCCGCCTCCGGGCG
Source organism: Planctomycetaceae bacterium (assembly GCA_005789975.1). The sequence goes on along the minus strand of SXWC01000116.1, from coordinate 2,138 downwards.
GGCGTTCTCCAGGCAGCAGGCGAAGAGCACCTGCTCGAGCAACGGCCGGGACGTGTTGGGCGGAAACGGCTTGTAGTTCGCCCGGAGTGCCTTGGCGAGGCGGGGCAGCAGCTGGCCCCGCGGCGGCGTCTTCTCCACGGGTGGCTTCGGCTCGGGGGCCGGCTTCGCCGCCGGCTTGGCAGCGTCGGGCCGCTTGGCCGGAGCGGCCTTGGCTTTCGCGGGTTTGGCGGACTTGGCAGCGGGTTTCGTCTGCCGGCGATCGTTGCGCTTCGCTGTGGTCATGCATCCTCCTCGGGTTCCGTGTCGGCCGTGTCGTTCGCGGCGGCGGGGAGCACCTGGCCGAGGACCCGGGCGATCTCGATCGAGTGCTTCACCCCGTGGTCGATCTCGAACCGCAGCCGCGGCGTGTATCGGGTCTCGATCTTCTCCGCGATCTGCGCCTGCAAGAAGCCGGCCGATCGGGCCAGGCCGCGCAGTGCCAACTGCTCGTCGGTGGGACTGCCCATCACGGAGACGTGCACGGTCGCGGACCGCATGTCGGGCGCCATCTCGACGCGGGTGACCGTGACGTCCTTGACCCGCGGATCGCGGACCTGCGTGAGGATGGCCATGCTGACCACCTCGCGGACCGCCTCGGCCGCCTTGAGAAGTCGTCGGGAACTCACGAGAGCGTGCGTGCGACTTCCTCGATCCGGTAGCACTCGAGGATGTCGCCCTCCTTGACGTCATTGAAGCCGGCCAGCTTGATGCCGCACTCGAGGCCGTCCCGCACCTCGCGAGCGTCGTCCTTCTCGCGCTTGAGGGACTCGATGCCGTACTCGCCGATCACGCGGCTGTCGCGGATCACCCGCAGCCGAGCGTTGCGGGCAATGATGCCGGCGATCACCCGGCAGCCGGCGATCACGCCGAGGCGGCTGATGCTGAAGGTCCGCTGCACGACCGCGCGGCCGAGGTCGGTTTCCTTCTTCTCCTGCGCGAGCATGCCCTCGAGGGCCTTCCGCAGGTCGTCGGTGACCTGATAGATGATGTCGTACCGTCGCACCTGCACGCCCCGGTCCTCGGCCAGCGACCGGGCCCGCTCGTCCGGCACCACGTTGAAGCCGATGATCACCGCGTCGGAGGCGTCGGCCAGTTGGACGTCGGCTTCCGTGATGCCGCCGACGGTCGACTGCAGCACGCGGATCTTCACCTCGGGGTGCTCCAGTTTCTGCAGTTCCTTGAGGATCGCCTCGATCGAGCCCCGCTGGTCGGCGCGGAGGATGAGGTTGAGGGTCGGAGCCTTCTCGGAGCCGAGTCGTTCGGCCAGGCTCTCGAGCGTGACGTGCACCGGGGCGCTGGCAAGGTTGCTCTGCCGGCGGATGCCGGTCCGCTTGGTGGCGACCTCGCGGGCCATGGCGATCGACTCCACGACCTGGAACCGCTCGCCCGCTCCCGGGGCGATGTCGAGCCCGGTCACGAACACCGGCACGGCCGGCGCCGCCTCCGTCATCCGGCGGCGGGTGAGGGTGTCGGACATCGACTTGACGTGGCCGCTCGCCTCCCCGCACACGACGGCGTCGCCCACCTTCAGCGTGCCCTTCTGCACGAGCAGGCAGGCCACCACACCGCGGCCTTCGTGGATCGAGGCGTCGAGGCAGACGCCCGCCGCCGCCCGCTCGGGGTTCGCCCGCAGATCGTGCAATTCGGCGATCGTCAGCAGCGTGTCGAGCAGCGAGTCGATGCCCACGCCGGTCGCGGCGCTGGTCTTGACCACCTCGGTCTCGCCGCCCCACTCGGTCGGCAGCAGTTCGTTGGCCGCCAGTTGCTGGTACACCCGCTCCGCATCGGCGCCGGGCAGGTCCATCTTGTTGATGGCCACGACGATCGGCACACCGGCGGCCCGGGCGTGGCTGAGGGCCTCCTCGGTCTGCGGCATGACCCCGTCGTCGGCGGCGACGACGATCACCGCGCAGTCGGTGACGTTGGCCCCCCGGGCCCGCATCTGGGTGAAGGCCTCGTGGCCCGGCGTGTCGACGAACGTCACGGCGCGGCCGGGAGCTCCGTCGGCCGCACCGGCCTTGTGCTTGACCGAGTAGGCGCGGATGTGCTGGGTGATGCCGCCGCTTTCGCGGGAGGCGACGTCGATCCCGAGGATCTTG
>SXWC01000115.1 GCA_005789975.1 Planctomycetaceae bacterium | reverse complement strand
TGCCCTCCTGCTCGATCGGATTCTGGGTGGCGATCGTGAAGAATGGGTCGGGCAACTGGTAGGTCTCCTGGCCCACCGAGACCTCCCGCTCCTGCATCGCCTGCAGCAGGGCGGCCTGCGTCTTGGGCGGGGTCCGGTTGATTTCGTCGGCCAGCAGGATGTTGGTGAAAACGGGCCCCTCGACGAACCGGAACCGGCGGCGGCCCGCCTCGTCCTCCTCGAGAACATTGGTCCCGGTGATGTCGGAAGGCATGAGGTCGGGAGTGAACTGCACCCGCTTGAAGCCGACGTCGAGAATCTTCGCCAGCGTCGACACCATCAGTGTCTTGGCCAGGCCGGGCACGCCCTCGAGCAGGCAGTGGCCGCGGGTGAAAATGGCCGCGAACAGCTGTTCGATGACCTCGTTCTGGCCGACGATCACCTTCTGCAGTTCCTCCTGCATCAGCTTGCGGTGCTGTGCGAACTCCTGCAGGATCTCGTCGAGCGTTTTCTGCTTCGAGGCTGTGGACACGCCTGCGATCCTTCCTGCCGGGGTGTGGAGTCGGTCGAGAACCCCAGTATCGGGTGTGACCGCCGGGTCGGCAATCGACCAGGTATCGCCGCGAGGGTTGGTGGCGGCGCATCCTGCGGCATCGGCAAACGTGATACCATTGTCAGCGTCGGGCCGGCCGCGGTTTTTGCATCCAGGCCGTCCGTGCCGCAGTGTCGCCGCCCGGGAATCTGGCGTGAACCGACCTCGTCCTCTTCGAGTCGCCCGGAGCCTCCGAACGCCGGTGGTGCTGGCCCTCCTCTGCCTTGCGGTCCCTTGGCAGGACGCCGCCACCGCGGCTCCTCCCCCGCAGCAACTCGGCCCCTCCGACATCCAGCGGGCGATCGACAAGGCGGGCGACTACCTGCTGTCGCAGCAGAAGGACGACGGCTCATGGGAGGCCATGCGGTCGAACGACAAGCGGGTCGGCGCCACGGCCCTGGTGATGCTGGCGCTGGCCAACGCTGGGGTGACGGCCGACCGGCCGCCGATGCGCCGGGCGCTCGACTGGCTGCGGCAGCAGACACCGGATGACACCTACGCGGTCTCATTGCAGACGATGATCCTCGCGATGCTCTCGCCCGAGGCTGACCGGGCGATCCTCGAACGCAACGTCGCCTGGCTGGAACTGGCGCAGGTGAAGCAGGGGCCGGGCACGGGCTCCTGGTCATACGCACAGAACCGCGGCGCCGGCATGGGCGACAACTCCAACTCGCAGTTCGCCCTTCTCGGCCTCCACGAGGCGTCGCGGGCGGGCGTCCGGGTCGCCGAGGAGACCTGGGTCCGTGCCCAACAATACTGGGTCGCCTGCGCCAATGCCGACGGCTCGTGGGGCTACACGCTCGGCAACGCCGGGGGCTCCGGCAGCATGACCTGCGCCGGCATCGCCAGCATCTGGATCACCTCGGAGCACATCGGCACGCCCGATGCCCGGGCAGCCCGCGAGAGCGTCTCGTGCTGTGGCGGCGGCGCGTCGCCCCGCGTGCTCGAGAAGGGCATCGACTGGCTCGGCAGGCGTTTCTCCGTGATGCAAAACCCCGGCACCGGCGGGGAGACGTGGCTCTACTACTACCTCTACGGCCTCGAGCGCGTGGGCCGGTTCACGGCCCGCCGCTACATCGGCGAAAGCGACTGGTATCTCGAGGGCGCGCGGGCGTTCGCCGCCACGCAGGATCGACTGTCGGGAAAGTTCGTCGCCAACCGCATCGAGGACTCGATCGTGGCGACGAGTTTCGCGCTCCTGTTTCTTGCCAAGGGCCGGCGGCCCGTCATCGTCTCGAAGAGCCGTCACGGCCCCGAGAACGACTGGAACCGGCATGGCCACGATATCGCCCACCTCGTCGAGCATCTCGAGACGAGGTGGAAGAAGGACTACCCGGCCGGGCTCTCGTGGCACGTGACCGACACGCCGACCGCCGGCCTCGACGACCTCCAGCAGGCTCCCGTCTTCTGGCTCTCGGGCAAGGTCGCCTTCGATCTCGGACCCGACGCCGGCCCCCGGCTGCGGCGGTACATCGACGAAGGGGGATTCGTCTTCGCCGAGGCCTGCTGCCCGCAGAGCGGGGAGTTTGATCGGCGGCTGCGACAACTCGTCGGCGAGATCTTTCCGGAGCCGGAATACCGGCTGCATCTTCTGCCGCCGGAACATCCGGCCTGGCACGCGGAGGAGATCGTGCCGCCCGAACTCCACCGGCCGCTGATGGGGATCGACTACGGCTGCCGCACCTGCCTGATCTACGCGCCGCCGACCGACCTGGAAGACCCCAAGGCGGCCATGCCGAGCCTGTCGTGCCTCTGGGAGCTCGGCGGCCCGTCCCGCCGGGCGCTCGCCCCCTCGATCGCACGCGAGGTCGATGCGGCGCTCGCCATCGGCACCAATGTGCTTGCCTACGCGACCAACCGCGAACTCAAGAGCAAAGATGCCTTCTTCGGCGTCATGCCGGCCGATGAGCCCCGCGGAGAACGCGTCGACCGCGGCCAGCTCGCCATCGGCAAGCTGCGCCATTCGGGGATGTGCGACGCGGCCCCCGCCGCGCTGGCCAACATCCTGCGGGCGGCCGCCCGCGAGACGGGCATCCGCGTCGACGACACTCCCGTCCAGATCGATCCGGCCGACGACCAGCTCTTCGAGTATCACCTGGTGTTCATGCACGGTCGCCAGGGATTCTCCTTCGATCAACCGCGGCGGGAGCGGATCGCGAAGTTTCTCGATCGGGGCGGCATGCTCCTGGCCGACAGCGTCTGCGCCGCCGGAGCCTTCACGCAGGCGTTTCGCGCGGAGATCGCCGTCATGCTGCCGGGCCACACCCTCGAGGAAATCCCCGCCGACGACCCGCTGTTCACCGCGGCGGAATACGGCGGTTACGACATTCGCCAGGTGACGCTCCGCGAGCCGGCGGGGGGCGATGGACCGCTGGGGGTCAGAAAACGACAGATTCCCCCGAAGCTCGAAGGCGTCCGGATCGGTGATCGCTGGGCCGTGATCTTCTCCCCCTACGATCTGTCGTGCGCGCTCGAGAAGCAGAACTCGATGGAGTGCACGGGCTACGGCCGGGAAGACGCCGAGAAGATCGCCCTCAACGTGCTGCTCTACTCCCTCAACCACTGATGGCGTGGGTCGGTTCGCACAGGGGGACCCGGCCCGGGAGCCCGGCCCGGGAGCCCGGGGTGTGCTCCCGGCAAAGACGCCGTCAGCTCACCGATCGTCGCTCGAACCGCCGACGAGAAAGCTGGCGTAGTAAAGCAGCGTGAGGATGCTCTGGAGGGTGCCGGCGACGTAGGTCCAGGCGGCGGCGTTGAGCACGCTATTGACCGCCGCCATCTGGGCCGCCGGGACGATCCCGAGATCGACCAGCTGCGCCTTCGCCCGGTTGCTGGCGTCGATCTCCACAGGAAGGTTCACCAGCTGGAAGAAGACGGTGCCGGCGAAGAGGATGATGCCCAGCCACGCGACCGCGGCGAACGACATCGCCAGACCGATCATGAACACGAAGAAGCCCAGGCCGCTGCCGAAGTTGGCGACACCGACGGCGGCATTGCGGATCGCCATCAGCGAGTAGCCCTGGGCGTCCTGCAACGCATGGCCGGCCTCGTGGGCCGCGATGCCGACGGCCGCCAGCGATCGCTCGCCATACACGCCCTGGGAGAGACGCAGCACCTTGGCGCGCGGATCGTAGTGGTCATTCAACTGGCCGGGCACGGCCTCGATCTCGATCTCGGTGGCTCCAGCCGAATCGAGGATGTGCCGGGCGGCGGCGGCCCCGGTGAGTGGAGCCGGCTCACGGGCCGCGGCCGCGAAGGCTGAATGCACCCGCCACTGGGCCCACATCGCCAGGAGCATGGCCGGGGCGATCCAGAGCAGGTAGTTGGCGTCGAAGTAAAATCCTGGCATCCGTGTCGGTCTCCTGTCCTCGTCAGACGTCGCTTCGGCCGCCGCCGCACAAGTCGGGCGGCCACCGCACATCGATACTATTCTAGGCTCCGGCCCGGCCCATGGCCCGCCGGCCCCGCGCCGGCCTCATATGCACTACGCACGATTCACCACCACGGTTCCCCTGCTCCTTCGCCGCCTCGTGGCTGCGGCGCTGCTCCTGGGATGCGTCGCCGGTTGCGGCGGACCAACCCGCTCGCCGGGGAGCGGCGTCGCCGGCACACCAGACTTCACGGTCGACACGGCCGCACTCTGCGGCCGGATCGACGCGGTGCTCGCCCACGCCCGCGACGCCCGCCGGCTCGCCGCCGGCACACAGGGGGCCTGGCAGGTGGTGCATGGGATCCTCGCCTTCGGGCCCGAGTTTCCCCTCGATGCGCGGGGAAAAACGACGCCGGCGCTCGCCTATCTCCTCGGCGGCGGCCAGCTCACCGGCTGGAAACTCCGGCCGGGCGATCCCGGAGTCGTCGCGGTCGTCGAGGAGGGGAGCACGCTGGGCCAGGGGCATCCCGATCAGTGGCTCGGCTATCTGTCCCAATGCGGCGTGGCAACGGACGACGGCGACGCGGTCGTGGGCGGCATTCCGCTCGACACGCCGCTGGTGGTCGGTGGCAGGCGGTTCACGGTGGCCGACCTGCTCGCGCAGGCCCAGCACGACATCCGTCCGGGCCAGGAGGCCACGTGGACCCTCATGGCCCTCGCGGCGTGGCTGCCCCCAGACGCCTCGTGGACGAGCGGCGCCGGCGAGACCTGGAACACGGAGCGGGTCGTGACGATGGAAGCGGAGGCTGACGTCGTGTCGGCGGCCTGCGGCGGCGCGCATCGCCTCTATGGGCTCGCGGCCGCGGTGCGGGCCCATCGCGCGGCGACCGGCGCCGAGCCGAGCGGCGGCTGGGCCGCGGCCGCGACCGTGCTCGACGAGTTTTGCGACCGAGCGCGGAGATTCCAGCAGGCGGACGGCAGCTTTTCGGTCCATTCGTTCGCCAGGCCCGGCACGTCGCCCGACGTCTTTGCCAGACTCGGCGCGACGGGCCATGTCTTCGAGGTGCTCGCCCTCGCCCTCGACGACGAGCGGCTTTCGGAGCCATGGGTGACCCACGCGGCCTCGCGACTGGTCACCCTGCTCGAACAGACCGCGGACCTCGACGTGGAATGTGGTGGCCTCTACCACGCCGCACACGGGCTGGCCATCTACCGCCGCCGCGTCTGCCCAAAGACCGGCCGTGGCCCCGACGCGGGCTTCCGCGGCTTTCAATCCCCGCCAATCGCGCCATAATCGGGAGAGCAAGCGTGTTTTCGGCGCGACCGGTCAACGGGACCAGAGCCGGCCCCGCGCCGCCAGGGACGCCGCCGTGCACGGGCTGATTTTCTTCTACATCCACAAGTTCGCGGAACGGTTTCCGGCCGCTTCGACGGCCGGACCCACCCACCTTCCCTCGGGCGTCTACCCCGATGCCGATGCCGTGGCGATCCTCGGGGAACTGGCCGCTTCCGCCGGCCGCCCCCTGGGCGACGTGCTGGTCGAATTCGGCGAGTTCCTCGCCCCGCACCTCGTCAAGGTCGCGGGGGAGTTCATCGAGCCCGGCTGGCGGACGCTCGATCTGATCGAGCACACCGAATCGATCATCCACAGCATGGTCCGCACCTCCAATCCGGGCGCGACGCCTCCCGTGCTCGAGACATTTCGCGCGACTCCCGACGAGTTGCACCTCGTCTACTCCTCCAAGCGGCGGCTCTGCGGGCTCGCGATCGGCCTGATCCGCGGCCTCGGAAAACTTCATGACGAACGGCTGACGATCGATGAACCGAGCTGCATGCACCGGGGCGACCCGTTCTGCTCGTTCGTGGTCCGCCATGAGCACGGCGACACGCACCCCTCGCACTCCCCGCACGAGGCGACGCTCGCCAGCACGCCCCCCTCCGACGCGGATTCATTCGCCGACGACCCCGGCGTCGTGATGGATGCGTCGCCGCCGTCCCGGATCGGCGACTACCGGATCATCGGGCTGATCGGCTCCGGATCGATGGGCCGCGTCTACCTGGCCCATGACGACCGGCTCGACCGTCGCATCGCGATCAAGGTGATGAACGCCCGTTACGCCGGAAATCCCTCGGCCAGGCAGCGGTTCATCCGCGAGAGCCGGTCGGTCGCGGCGGTCGAGCACCCGCATGTGATGACCATCCACCAGGTGGGCGAGCAGGATGGCGTCCCCTACATCGTGATGCAGTTGCTCGAAGGCCGCACCCTGCGGGCCTATCGCGACTCCGCCGGTCCGCTGCCGGTCGCCGAAGTGCTGCGGATCGGCCGCGAGATCGCGGAGGGGCTTTCAGCGGCACACCGCCGCGGCATCGTGCACCGCGACATC
>SXWC01000114.1 GCA_005789975.1 Planctomycetaceae bacterium | reverse complement strand
GGCTTCACCGTGCCGCTGGTCGTGCGGCTCGAGGGAACCGAGGTCGAGGAAGGCAAGAAGATCCTCGCTGCGAGCGGGGCGAAAATCATCACCGCCGACGGACTCACCGACGCCGCCCAGAAGGTCGTCGCCGCGAGCAAGGCCTGAACACGGACACCCACCCATGAGCATTCTCGTCAACCGCGACACGCGGGTCATCTGTCAGGGCATCACCGGCAAGGTCGGTGAGTTCCACACCCGCGGCTGCCTCGACTACGGCACCCGGATGGTGGGCGGCGTCACGCCGGGCAAGGGGGGCGAGACGATCGCCGAACTTCCCGTGTTCAACACCGTCGCCGAGGCCCGCGACGCCACCGGCGCCAACGCCACGATGATCTTCGTGCCGCCGGCCTTCGCCGCCGACGCGATCCTGGAGGCGGTCGATGCCGGGATCGAGCTGGTGATCGCGATCACCGAGGGGATCCCGGTGATGGACATGGCCCGTGTCATGCCGGTCGTGCATGCCTCGAAGAGTCGCCTGATCGGGCCCAACTGTCCCGGCGGGATCACGCCGGGACAGTGCAAGATCGGGCTCATGCCCGGCTACATCCACGCGCCCGGCCACGTGGGGGTGATGAGCCGGTCGGGCACGCTCACCTACGAGGCCGTCTGGCAGCTCACGCAACTCGGCCACGGCCAGAGCACCTGCGTGGGGCTCGGCGGCGATCCCCTCGTGGGATCGTCGTTCATCGACATCCTGGCCCTCTTCCAGGCCGACCCCGACACCCACTCGATCCTGATGATGGGCGAAATCGGCGGCTCCGCGGAGGAGGAGGCGGCCGAGTATGTGAAGCACCACGTGACCAAGCCCGTGGCCGCGTTCATCGCCGGCCAGACCGCGCCGCCGGGCACGCGGATGGGCCATGCCGGGGCGATCATCTCGGGCGGCCAGGGGACGGCCGAGGCCAAGCTCGCGGCCCTCCGCGACGCCGGCATCGAGGTTGCCGAGAGCCCCGCCGACATGGGGGCGGCGCTCGTCCGGGCCGTGGAAAAAAGCCGCTCCTGACCGGTCCGGCGAACCGGCCCGCGGCCGCGTGCGTATGACCTATGTTTCGGCCCGGGAAGGTGCGATAATTCCCCACGGGTTCGACTCCCGACGGGGCTCTCCATCGCGGTGTGACATGAAGCGAAAGCGGGCATTCCCGACACGGCAGGCAGTCCTGGGGCGGATCGAGCGGCTCGAGAACCGCCGTGCCCTGGCCGTGGACGTCGTCGCCGCCCTGCCCGACGTCAGGGCCGTGCCGAACGCCACCCCGGCGATCATCTCGCTGCTCAACCGCTACGACGACACCGACGTCACCGGCACGGTCGTCCGCTTCGACGTCAACTCGCCGTCACCCCTCGACCGGGTTTTCGTGGAGCTCTTCGATGCCCCCGGCCCCGGCCGGACTCGGACGACGCCCGCCACGGCCGCCAACTTTCTCTCCTACGTTGACGGTGGCCATTATCAGAACACGTTCATCCACCGATCGATCCCCAACTTCGTGGTGCAGGGGGGCGGCTTCAAGGTCAGCGGCAGCCCGGTCGCGATCGACAACGTCCCGCAGTTCGCCACGGTGGTCAACGAGCCGGGCAACACCAACGTCCGCGGCACGATCGCGATGGCGAAGTTGGGAAGCGATCCCAACAGCGCCACGAACCAGTGGTTCTTCAACCTTTCCAACAGCAACGCGACGCAGAATCCCGGACCGCAGCTCGACACCCAGAACGGCGGCTTCACGGCCTTCGGCCGCGTGCTCGGCGGCGGCATGACCGCGGTCGATGCCATCGCCGCCGTGCCACGGTTTGGCTACGCGACGCCCTACGACAATCTGCCGCTGCGGGACGTGCCGGGGGCGAATCCGAGCCAGGATCCGTCGTTCGTCAACGCACCCCCCGCCGCCTCCTCGTTGACGGCCTCGCAGTTCGTGAGTTTCCCGAACATCGTCCGCGTCGGCGAACTCGTCTACACGGTCTCGACATCGTCACCGTCGCTCGTCACGCCCACGATCGAAGCCGACGGCAATCTGAAACTGGTGTACGCGGCCGGCGCGACGGGCTCGGGCTCGGTCACGGTGCGGGCCACCTCGGTTTTCGACTCCACCCGCTTCGTCGAGGACGCCTTCACGGTGACCGTGGCCCCGCCCGCCGTGGCAGCCAACGCGATCGTCGGCCTCACCGAGAACGCGCTGGTGATCAGCCGCTCGATGGGCGACTCCTTCACGAACGATCCCCTCGCAACCCTTCCGGCGGGCAACACCTGGCTGGCGACGTTTGCCGGCGACTTCAATGCCGACGGTCGAACAGACGTCGTCTCGCAGGCGGCCAATGGCGGCTGGTGGGTGACGCTGACGCCGGCATTCGGGGCCGCGGCGCCGCCCGCGCTCTGGGGGACGCTGCGGACCACCGTCGCCTGGCAGTTCGCCACCGTCGGCGACTTCAACGGCGACGGCCGCAGCGACGTCGCCGTCCGCAACGCCGAAAGCGGCATCTGGCGGGTGCTCGGCAGCACCGGATCGGCCTTCACCAACACCCAGTTCGGCACCTGGCCGTCGAACATCGCCTGGCAGAACGTGCGCGCGGGCGACTTCAATGGCGACGGCAGGACCGACCTCGTCGGCCAACGCGCCGGCGACGGCGTCTGGTCGGTCTCGCTGAGCACGGGAACGGCCTTCACGACCTCCGCCTGGGGCGTCCTGCGGACCACCGTCGCCTGGCAGTTCGCCACCGTCGGCGACTTCAACGGCGACGGCCGCAGCGATGTCGCCGTCCGCAACGCCGAAAGCGGCATCTGGCGGGTGCTCGGCAGCACCGGATCGGCCTTCACCAACACCCAGTTCGGCACCTGGTCGACCGCACGCGTCTGGTCCCAGGCCGTCGGTGTCCGGAGCTGATCGGGCGACCGGGGCGGGGGGCCGCTGGCCGATATCGCGCGGCAGGGCGACAGAATCTGCCCACTGCCGGGATGTGCCGCGAGGCTACACTGTCCTACGGCATGAATGTCAGCCTTTTTATTCCCTGCTTCGTCGATCAGATGGCCCCGCAGGTCGGCCTCGCGGTGGCCCGCGTTCTCGAACGTCTCGGCCACACGTGCGAGTTTCGCCCGGCCCAGACCTGCTGCGGTCAGCCGAGCTTCAACTCGGGCTACTGGGACGAGGCCCGGGCGGTCGCGATCAGGGCGATCGAGGTGTTCGCCGGGGCCGAGGCGGTGGTGGGCCCCAGCGGCTCGTGCGTGGCGATGATGCGGGTCTTCTATCCGCAGCTTCTCAATGGCACACCCCATGAGACGGCCGCGCTCGATCTCGCGTCCCGCACCTTCGAGTTCGGCGAGTTCCTCGTCGAGAGGCTCGGCGTGACCGACGTCGGCGCCCGATTCCCCCACAAGGTCACCTACCACGACGGCTGCCACGGGCTCCGCGAACTCCGCATCAAGAACCCGCCCCGGGAACTGCTGCGGGCCGTCCGCGATCTCGAACTCGTCGAGTGCGACGAGCCGGAGAGCTGCTGCGGATTCGGCGGGCTCTTCAGCGTGAAATACCCGATGATCTCGACCGCCATGGCCGAGGTGAAGGGGGGCTCGCTGGCCCGGACCGAGTGCGACTACATCGTCTCGAGCGATCCATCGTGCCAGCTCCAACTCGACGGCTGGCTGTCGCGGAACGGCAGGAAGCCGCGGACGATCCATCTGGCCGAGGTGCTCGCGGGAGTCGAACCATGACTCCCGCCGGCGTCACACCGCATGCCTTCGAGGCCGAGACGCCCAAGCTTGCCAAGAAGAAGTTTTTGACCGACGCCGCGGAGCATGTCCGCGACGCGGACCACAGGGCGTTCGTCCGCAAGGCCCTGGGCGGCTACTACGCGAGCCGCGACACGCAGAAGGCCCGGTTCCGCGACTGGGAACAGGCCCGGGACGCGGCCAGCCTCGCCAAGTGGTCGGCCGTGAACCGGCTCGACGAACTCCTCCCACGGTTCGTGGCCAACTTCGAGGCCAATGGCGGCACGGTCCACTGGGCCCGCACCGCCGACGAGGCCCGGACGATCGTGCTGGCCCTGTTGCGGGCCGCGAAGGCGAAGGCGGTCATCAAGAGCAAGTGCATGACGAGCGAGGAGATTCACCTCAACGCCGCCATGGAACAGGACGGCTACGGCGTCGTGGAGAGCGACCTCGGCGAGTTCATCCAGCAGCTGCGGGGCGAACCGCCATACCATTTCGTCTTCCCCTGCATGCACGTCCGGCGCGACGAGATCAGCGACCTTTTCGGCAAACACCTCGGCACGCCGCCGACCGACAGCCCGGAGGAACTCACGATGATCGCCCGGCGGCACATGCGCCGGCTCTACGTCGACTCCGACGTCGGGATCACGGGGGCCAACTTCCTCGTTGCCGAGACGGGCCAGATCTCGATCACGGAGAACGAGGGGAATGCCCGGCTGACCGCGGCGCTGCCGCGGGTGCATATCGCGATCTCGGGCATCGAAAAGGTGGTCGAGCACCTCGACGACCTCGCCGTGCTCCTGCCGATGCTCGCCACCGCCGGTGCCGGGCAGCCCATGACCTGCTACAACACGCTCTACGCGGGCCCACGGCGGCCGGGCGAGTGCGACGGGCCCGAGGAGATGCACCTCGTGCTGCTCGACAACGCGCGGACGGCGATCCTCGCCGATCCCGAACAGCGGGACAGCCTCCACTGCATCCGCTGCGGCGCCTGCCTCAACGTCTGCCCGATCTTCAAGAACGTCGGCGGCTTCACCTACGGCACCACCTATCAGGGACCGATCGGCTCGGTGATCACGCCGCACCTGCGGGGCCTGGCCGACTGGAATCACCTTTCGGGGGCGAGTTCCCTCTGCGGCGCGTGCACCGACGCCTGCCCGGTGCGGATCGACATTCACCACCATCTGCTGCACAACCGCCGCAATGCCGCGGTCACGTCGCCGAGCCGGCTGGAGCGTCTCGGCCACCGCTTCTTCGTGGTGGTTGCCAGCCGGCCATGGCTCTTCGCGGCGGGGGGAGCGGTGTTCCGCAAGATGCTCTGGCTCCTCAAGAAACTCCGTCCGCCGCTCCTCCGCGACTGGCTCGCCACACGGGATCTGCCCGCGGCTCCGCCCAGGAGTTTTCGCAGCCAGTGGAGGTCCCGATCGTGACGGCAGCGAGCGAGAAAACCGCCCGTGACACGATCCTGGCGCGGGTTCGCGAGGCGCTCCGGCTGCCGGCGCCTTTGCCACACATGAAGTCGCAGGCCACCGTGGCGGCCGCGCCCGCCGGCCCGGACAGCCTCACGATCCTGCCGGTGGAAGTCGCGCGGCCGTGGCTCCCGGACGGGGGCGACACCCCTGACGAGCGGCTGGCGATCCTCACCGAGAATCTCGGAAAACTCCGGGCCGTGGTCCATCGGGCGACCAATCTGCCCGCCGCCGCCGAGCAGGTGGCGGCCCTCGTCCGCGAGCGGGGCTGGAAGCGGGTGGCCTGGCACGCCCATCCGGCCGTCGAGCCGCTGGCGGCCGGGCTCGGGCCCGATGGCTACCGGGTCGATGCCGAAAGCTTCGACAAGAACGCCCTCGAGGCCTGCGACGCCGGGATCACGGCATGTGATGCGGCGATCGCCCAGACGGGCTCGATCCTCGTGTCGAGCGCGACCTGCGGCGGCCGGGCCCTCTCGATCCTGCCGCATGTCCATATCGTCATCGTCATGCTCGACCAGATCGTGGGCACGCTCGGCGACGCCCTCGATGCGATTCGAACGAGGCACGCCGGTCGGATGCCGAGCATGCTCTCGTTCATCACCGGCCCGAGCCGCACCGGCGACATCGAGCGGATTCTCGTGCTGGGCGCCCATGGCCCGAAGGAACTCTTCGTGATCCTCGTCGGCTGATCCGCCGCGACCAGAGTGTCCGCCGTCCGAACGGCCCCCTTTTCCAGCGCAATGCCGGCGGGCGTGCCGGGCAACCTGCGGCCTTTCTACGATCGGGTGGACGAGGCAACCGGTTCCGCAGGTTGCCGTCCCGGCCCGCACGGCCGGGTGGATGACGCGCCGAGGCCCGGCCCCCCCCGGGCGGCCCCGGTCGATGGGAGTGAGGGCCGTATGTCCGCGACTGTGGCACGCAAGGCGGTGGTTTTGGACGCCGAAGACGTCCGAGCCACGTTGTCTGCGCGTGACCCACACGCTCCCATCACCCGCCACCGCGACCGTGAGCCGGACGTCTGCGACGCCCGCATCCCCCGCCCGACACCGGGCGGTCCAGCGGCCTGCTCCGGGGGCGATCAAGCCTCCGCCAGCGGCCACCGGAGGGCGGGTGCCGCGGCCGCCGTCGCCGCAACCCACCGCTGCGGTTCGCACCACGGTGCGTTCCCATGCATGCCGACGGGCGGTCTGCCCGCCGACCGCATGCCGACAAGCAGCGTGGCCGATGCCGGCGACGGCGTTCCATACAACGAGTCGTGAACGGCCCGATCGGGGGCCCCGCGCCTCCGGTCGGGCTGTTCCGCCTCCCACCGCTCCGACTATGATCGCGGGCGTGAACTCCTGCCGCTGCCCGATCTGCGCCGGTGACACCCACGAGATCAGGGCGAAGCTCATCTGCCGGCAGTGCGGGGCGATCCTCGAAACCTGCTGCGAGGGTGGCCCGATGGCCCGGACCGCCGACGACGCGGCCATCCCATCGTCAGGATCGGAACAATCCGACGAACTTCACGACGAGTGAGTTTTTGGGTCGGCGAAGATCGATCTTCTGAGGGAAGTTTGCCGGCAGCGCAAGCCCGCCCGATCCCGTCGTCCCTGCGTATTGGGCGACGGTGACGGAAGGGAATGCCGGCGATCCCTTCCGGGTTTCCCGTGCAGGAGCGCCACCACTGGGGGTGGGGTCTCTTCGCGTGTCACCGGGAAGTGTGTTTCGCGAAACGACGGGTTTTTTCATTTCCCTCTGGAGGTTTCCGTGAAGAAGCGTCTGACATTCAGTTTTCTGCCATGGGCGGCTGCCGCCGGTGTGTGCGTGGGCGGTTTCGCCCGCGGCGCCGATCAGGTTCCGGCTGCTCCGACCCCGGCCGATGGTTCCGTGCTGGTTGGTGCCGCCGATGCAGCGACGCCGAGTGCCGATGTTCACGCCGCGGCTGACGGTGCCGCCATCGCCGACGGTGCTGCGTGCACCAAGACGGTGAAGCGTTGGGTGATGGTCCCGGAAATCCGTGACGTGGAGACGACGGAGTGGGCCACCGAGGTCCGCGAGCGGTCGATCCAGGTGTCGAAGAAGGTTCCGCGGATCGAGGAGAAGACGCGGAGCTACACGGTGATGGTGCCGGAGCAGCGGACGAAGTCGGTGAACTACACCGTCAACGTCAACGTGCCGGAGACCAGGACGGTCGAGTACAAGGTCAACGTGCCCTACACCGAGCAGCTCGAGAAGAGCTACACGGTGATGGTGCCCGTCAAGGAGGAGAAGACCCGGACGTGGAAGGTCAACGTGCCCTTCACCGAGCAGGTCGAGCAGTCCTACACCGTGATGGTGCCGGTCAAGGAGCAGAAGACCGCGACCTACAAGGTGAACGTGCCCTACACCGAGGAGCGGACCGCCACCTACAAGGTGAACGTGCCCTACACCGAAGAGGTCCAGCAGACCTACACGGTGCGGGTTCCCTACACCGAGGAGATGACGGGCCACCGCACGGTGTCGCGTCGCGTGGCGGTGAAGGGGACGAAGTCGGTGACCTGCCGCGGCGGGAGCTGGGTGACCGAGGCGAAGGAGATTTCGGCGAACGGCAAGTATGACGCCGCCGGCAATCCCTGCTGCCCCAAGGTCGTCTGCTGCCGCAAGTGGGTCCCCACCTGCGAGACGAAGGAGATCGACGTCACGACGTGGAAGACCGAGTGCGAGCAGGTTCCCTTCACCTACTGCGTGAAGAAGTTCCGCTGCGAGGAGCGGACGCGGACGGTGTGCGTTCACAAGTCGCGTTGCGAGGAGCGGACGCGGAACTACTGCGTGAAGCTCTCCCGTTGCGAGGAGCGGACGCGGAACTACTGCGTCACCAAGATGGTGCCGGAGACCAGGACCCGGACCGTGTGCGTGACGAAGTCGCGTTGCGAGGAGCGTTCGGGCACCTATTGCGTCACCAAGATGGTTCCGGAGAGCCGGACCAAGACGGTGTGCGTCAACAAGAGCCGCACCGAGACTCGCAGCCGCGAGATCACGGTGAACAAGTGCGTGCCCGAGACGCGGACCCGTGAGGTCAACTACACGGTCATGGTGCCCGTGCAGAAGACCAAGACCTACAGCGTGTGCGCCAGCGACACTGTCTCGGAGACGAAGACCGAGTCGTACGTCGTCCGCGTGCCGAAGAAGGTCACGAAGCAGGTGTGCGTGCAGGTCAAGAAGTGCATCGAGGAAGAGGTTTCGGCCGACGACGCCTGCGGCTGCTCGAACGGCAGCGGCAGCGGCAACGCCCGCAAGTCCGGCCTCCTCGGCTGCAAGAAGGGCTGCTAGCCATCGCCCCGCCGGCCACGGCCGGTGGGCATGACGCGAGCACAACGCGGCGGGTCGGGCGCTCAGGGTCGCCCGGCCCGCCGCACGTGCTTTCCGGTTCCCGAAGGGCCGAGGGGAATATTGCTGACGGGTGGTGGCGGCCTAGACTGTCTCCAGGCGAGTCGTCCCGCGAGCACCATCGATGCAATACTGGCTGATCAAGAGCGAGCCCGACGTCTTTTCGATCCACGACCTCGCCCGGGCGAAGCGGAAGACGACCCACTGGGAAGGCGTCCGCAACTACCAGGCGCGAAACTTCCTCCGGGCGATGAAGCGGGGCGATCTCGCGCTCTACTATCACTCCAACGCCGATCCGTCCGCCGTCGCCGGCGTCGTCGAGATCGTCCGCGAGTCCTATCCGGATCCCGAGGCCTGGAACCCGCGGAGCGACTACCACGACCCCCGGGCATCGCCCGAGAATCCCGTCTGGTCGATGGTCGACGTGCGGCTCGTGGAGATCTTTCCACGGGAAATCCCGCTCGAGGAGCTCCGCGGAGTCAAGTCCTTGGCCGGCATGGAGCTGTTGCGGCGCGGCAGCCGGCTCTCGGTGCATCCGGTCACGGCGGCCCAGTTCCGCACGGTTCGGGCCCGCGCCGAACGACCGCCGGGCGACGAGGCATAATGACCGGATGCCCTGCCGCATCGAGACTTTCCCGCGCGACACCCCCGTGACCGCCGGACCGCTTCCGGAGACGCTCGAGTGGCTCGCCGCCGATCTCGAGCGGCTCGCCGCCGAGGGGCTCGAACGGCCCCACCGCGTGCGTGATGGACGGCAGGGAGGCGCGGTGACCCTCGACGGGCGATCGCTGCTCAACTTCGGTTCGAACGACTACCTCGGCTATGCCGGCGATGTCCGCCTGACGAAGGCCGCGGCGAAGGCCGCGTGCGCCGAGGGTTTCGGCGCGGGGGCGAGCCCGCTGGTGAGCGGCCACTCCCGGGCCCACGAGCGGCTCGAGAGGGCGATTGCCGGGCTGCTCGACGTGCCGGCGGCCCTCACGTTTCCCAGCGGCTTCGCCGCCAACTCCGCCACAATCGCGGCCCTGGTCGGCCCCGGCGACGTGATCGCCAGCGATGAACGCAACCATGCGAGCATCATCGACGGCTGCCGGCTCTCGCGGGCGGAGGTGTCGGTCTATCCGCATCGCGACATGGCGGCGCTCGACAGGCTGCTTGCCGGGGCGACGGGCCGGCGACGGCTGATCGTCAGCGATTCGCTGTTCTCGATGGATGGCACGATCGCGCCTCTGGCCGATCTCGCCGGGCTCGCCCGGCGGCACGCCGCGATGCTGCTGATCGACGAGGCGCATGCCACCGGCGTCTTTGGGCGGCGGGGCAGCGGCCTGGTCGAGGCGGCGGGCTGCGGCGACGGTGTCGCCATCCGCACCGGGACCCTTTCGAAGGCCGTGGGCGCGGCGGGCGGCTTCGTCGCTGGCCACGCCGATCTCATCCGCTGGCTGCGACACACGGCGCGGGGCTGGATCTTCTCGACCGCGCACCCGCCGGCCGTCGCCGCCGCGGCCACGCAGGCGATCGATCTCTTCGCCACGGAGCCGAACCGGCGGCGGGAACTGCTCGAGCGGGCGGCCGCGTTCCGCGACCGGCTCGCCGCCGGCGGCCTCGAGATCGCCGCGGCGGAGGCCCAGATCGTGCCGATTGTCGCCGGGGCGGCCGACGCCGCGGTGGCCCTGGCGGCGCGGCTGGCGGACCTCGGACACTTCGTGCCGGCAATCCGTCCTCCGAGCGTGCCGCCCGGCAAAAGCCTGGTCCGCGTGAGCATCTCCTGGCTGCACACGGAAACCAACCTGGAAACCCTCGCCGATGCCCTCGTCGCCGCACACCGCTGACCCGCCGCGCTGGTGCGTGATCGGCGCGGGCCCCTCCGGGCTCGCCGCCCTCAGGCAGCTCCGCGCGGCGGGGCTCGATGCCGAGTGCCTCGAGCGGGAGGATGGCACCGGCGGCAACTGGTATTTCGGTGCGGCGACCTCCCGGGTGTTTGAGTCGACGCGGCTGATCAGCTCGAAGACGCTCACCGCGTTTACCGAGTTCCCGATGCCGCGACACTATCCCCCCTACCCCGACCACCGGCAGTGCCTCGACTATCTGCGGAGTTATGCCCGCTCGTTCGATCTCGACCGCCACATCCGCCTCCGCACCGCGGTCGAGCGGATCGCGCCGGCGGGCGGCCCGGGGGAGGGGTGGGACGTGCATCTCGGCGGGGGACAGGTTCGCCGCTATGCGGGGGTCGTGATCGCCAGCGGCCACAACCACGTGCCCCGATACCCCACGATCCCCGGACGGTTCACGGGCGACTTCCTCCACGCGGCCGACTACAAGTCGCCCACGCTGCCGGTGCCGCTCGCCGGCCGACGGGTGCTCGTGATCGGCGGGGGCAACTCGGGCTCCGACATCGCGGTCGAGGCCGCGCGGCATGCCGCGCTGACGGTGCACTCGACCCGCCGCGGCTATTTTGTCGTGCCGCGGGAGATCTACGGCCGCGCGGCCGATCTCCGGGGCGAGCGGTTGCTCGCCCTCGGCGCGCCGCTCTGGCTGCGGCGGCTCGTGAGCCTGCGGATGATCGACCGCACCGTGGGGTTGCCCTGGCGGCACGGCCTCCCCCGCCCCGACCACCGTCTCTACGAGACCCACCCGGTGATCAACGCCGACCTTTTGCCACTCGTCGCCGCCGGAGCGATCCGGCCCGCGGGAGACGTGGCGGCCTTCGACGGGGAGACCGTGGTGTTCCGGGACGGCGCGCGGGAGCCGTTCGACGTCGTCATCTGTGCCACGGGCTATGAAAGCACGCTGCCGTTCATCGATGCCACACTCCTGGGCGCCGCCACGGCCACCGCGACGCCCCGGCTGTTCATGAATCTCCTGCCCCTCGACCGCGACGACATCGCGGTGGTCGGTCTCATCCAGCCCGACAGCGGCCAGTGGGGTCTCACCGACCTGCAGGCGAAACTGGTCGCCCGGATGGCGACGGCGGCACGGGTCAGTCCGCGGGCGGCCGCCTGGCTCTATGCGGCGAGGCGACGGCCGGCTCCCGCGTCCCCGATCCGCTACGTCGACTCCCCGCGGCACACGCTCGAGGTGGAGCACTTCTCCTATCGTCGCCGGCTCGAACGGCTGATCGCCGCGGTCGATCGGCGGCTCCGCCGCGATTCGGCGACACGCGCCGGTGCCCCGCGGCGGCTCACCGCGGTGGCAACGCCCCCGGAAGCGTGAGTGGCGGCTGCTCCGCGGCCGGTGGCGGGGCCGGCGAATCCGGCTGGCCAAAAATTGCCCCGAGCCCGCGACCGATGCCGTCGCCGAGCACGGCCTGGGCCGTGTTCTCCATGATACGACCCAGGATCAGGTCGATCGATCGGGCGTCGAACTGCGGCTTCTGCACGGTGCCCTTGAGCGGAATCAGGAGCGGTGTGCGAAACAGCTGCCCGATCACCGGAGTCTGGCCGACGAGGTCGCCGCGAAACGCCACCTCCACCTGCATGTCGAGCCGGCCGTCCTCGCCCACGCTCCCCTGCGACCGCACCACGAGCTGACCTGCGTCCATCACGAGCCCCTCGTGCGAGAGCCGCCGGCCCGCCAGCCGCACGCGAATCGGATCGGGCCGCACCCGCATCAGCACCGCCTTGTCACCGAACGCAAACCGTGGATCGATGACGCTTTGCAACTTCACGATCAGGTTCACCAGCGGCTGCATGGTCGGGGAGGAGGTGACCTCGAGATTCTCGAACACCACCTGCCCGGCGAGCTCGCCACCGAAGGCGTCACCCAGCGGCAGCCGCGCCCCGGCCAGATCGATGGTCGCGGCCCCCGAGGTGCGGGTCGAATGGCCGAGCACGGGAGAGAGCCACTTGACCCAGCGCTCGCCCAGCGGCCCGGAGAGCTGGATGCTCTCGGCGACGCGGCCCGGCGGCACGATCAGTTCGCCGGGCCCGGGCATCAGCCGGATCCAGGGCGCGCCGCGCAGCCGGCCGCCGGCTGCCGGGAGATCGAACGGGCCGAAGGCGAGTTGCCCCTCCAGGAGCCGGATCGCCACCTCGCCCGACGAGAGCGGAAAACCGTCGAGATCGCCGGCGGTCCAGGCCGCCGACGTGTCGACGGCCAGCCCCAGCAGCCGCTCGTCGGGGGCCGACACCGCGGGAGATCTTCCCATCCGCGCCGTCACGAGTCGTTCCTGCTCGCCGCCGCGGGTCGCCGCCAGCCAGTTGTCGGGCAGGGGCAGCGACGTGGTCTCGGCCGGGGCCGCGACGGGTGACCCCGCCGGCGGTGGTTCCACACCGAGCGGCCCCCGCAACGAGAAGGGCCGCCCACCCGTGCCGGCCAGCCGCACACGGCCGCCGGTCAGCGGCGCGAGCAACCGTGAAATCTGCGTCCAGTCGTAGGCCGCGGTGCCGTCGAGTTCGACCACGCGCCGCGTGGACCACTCGGCGACGCGACCCTTCGCCGCCACGGCGAGCGTGGACGACTCGAGGTTCATGCGATCGATCCGCACCTCGTCGGATGCGGTTCCGCGACCACCGAGGGGCCGCGTCACTTCCACAGCCAGCGCGAGCCGAGGTTCGCTCCACATCGGCCGCACGACTCCGCCGCCGGCCGACGAGAGCGACAACTGGCTTCCCGTGGACTCGAAGAGGATGTTCGTGCCGACGTTCGTATCGACGATCTCGAGCGTGCCCCACGCGCGGCCCGCGGCCGGCAGGCTGGCCGCCACGGCCGCCGGCACGAACCAGGGCTCGATGCGACCCGCGTCGGCCTGCCACTGGAGTCGGCCCCTCGCGCGATCGAAGAATCCGCCGGCCGTCGCCGGCAGCCAGGAGAGCCCCCCGGTCCGCAGCGAAAGCGTCGCGGTCAGGATCTCGCCCGACGCGATGTCGATCTGCCCGGTCCGCGCCTGCACGCGGCCGGCCGCCGTGACCACCACGCGCGGCTCGCTGACCTCGCGGCCCCGCCAGCGGGCGGTGAACTTCTCGATCTCGCCGCCGGCCCGTTGCCACTGCCACGCGTCGGCCAGGGGCGTCACCGCGGCGGCGGCCGCGAACTTGCCCGAGAGCTCGAGCCCCGCGTCGGCCAGGGATGGCACGACCACCGCCAGCCGCGGATGCCACGTGGCCAGCTCCCCCGCGAGCGAGCACTCGGCCGAGACATTCTCGGCGTTCGCCGCCGGGCGGACGCTCGGCACGTTCGCCGCCCCGGCAAAACCGAGCAGCGACCAGAGATCGACGAGCACCCCGCCCGACACCGCCGCCTCGAGTCGGTCGTCACCGCACGCGAGCACGCCCCGGGCCTGCTCAACCGCGGCCACCGCCGACGTCATGCTGCCGGTGCCGTCCGCCTCCAGCGTGATGTCGGCGTCGCGCCACACAGGACTTCCCGGCAAGGCGAGCTCGAGCTCCGAGACGCTCGCCGAGACCTTGAGCGACCGGCGGGTGGTGCCGGGATCGCCGCCGACGTCGATCCGCCCGCGGGAGCGGCCCTTCGCGGTCGCGGTGCCCAGATCGAGCAGCTCCGTCAGTTCGCCGACAAGCCCGCCCAGATCAGCCGTCCATTGCACGGTGAGCTCCGCGGGCGTGCCGGTGGCCGAGAGTTCCAGGGCCTGCGAGACGAGCCGCGCCTCCTCGACCCGCAGCCGCTCGTCCCGGCCAGGACCCCGGCGGCCCTTGAGCCACGCGCTGAAGGGCTCGGGCCAGGAGAGTCGCCGTTCGCGGGCGGGCGCAGGCTCGCCCGCGGCCGCCTCCAGGGACTCGTCGGCTTTCCGGTCGCTCGCATCGTGCGGAGCCTGCGGGATTCCCCGGATGGCCACGAGGTCACGGGCGGTGGCCCGAACTTCGAGCAGCCGATCGTCGCCGTCCGCCCGGGCCGTGGCCGCAAACCGCAGGCTGCCTCCCGACACCCGCACATCGGGCCGCACCGCGATGCCGCCCGGCAGGCTGCGCGACGCCGCCGCCAGATCGACGTCACACGCCACCGTGAAATCCTCGCCGACGAGTTCCTCGGCCCAGCGGCGGACGTCATCCCGCGGGAGCCGCAGGCCGCCCGAGGCTTCCGCATGAAACATCGGCGCCGTGGCGGTGAACCGCCGCACCACGACCCGCCCCGGTTCGAGTGAAAACTCGAACGGAATCGTGCAGCGATCAATCGCGAACCGCTCGCCGAGGGCGACGGAGTCACACACGGCCAACTGTTCGATCGTCGTGTCTCCTTGGACATGCCGTCCGGATGCGTCTTCGGTGATGTCGAGCCGCAGGTCGGCGATGCCGTCGAGAAGGTGCGACAGTCCAAACCTCGTGGCGACGACGCTCGACGCGCCCAGCGGCAGCCTGTGCGCCGCCACCGTCATCTTCCGTGAACCGTCGGGGGCGATGGCTGGAGACGAGAGCGACCAGCCGCCGTCCCGCACGAGCACGGCCGCCGCCGCCGTGGGGATCGTCGAGCGGTCGAGCCGCCCGGGCTCCGCGGCCGGGGCCGACGCGACGGCCACGGCGGGAGCCGTGCGCTGGCCCTCGGAATGCCGCAGTCTGCCCGCGGCCGTCCAGCCCGAGAGCACGCCGTCGGGCTCGAGCGTGCCTGCGGCGATCACCTCGGTGAGCCGCCAGGCGTCGCTGCGGACGGTGTCGACACACTCCACCGTCGCCCCCAAGACCTCGAGCTCGAGGGCCGGCGCATGGCCGGCCGACGCCAGCCACGGGGCGAGGATGTCTTCGAGGGAGCTGCCGTCCCCCCGCACCTCGACGAGCGCCTCCGGCTCGATCAGCCGCACCGTGCCGAGATTCGATCGGTCGATCGCCAGCCGCAGGATCCCGCGGTCGATCACGACCCGCGGCACGATCACCGCCGCGCGGCCGGAACGGTCACGGAGCACGACGTCGCGATACTCGACGCCGTCGAGCCAGCCCCATGTCGCCCCGGCGCTCGCGATGCTGCCGTCGATGCCGGCAAACGCCATAGCCAGCGGACGGTCGCGCAGGGGGGTGTGCACGAGCACGGCCGGGGCGAACCAGGCGGCCGCGCCGAGGAGCATCACGAGCGCAACGCCGACCCAGCGCCGCCGAGGCCGCGGGTCCCTGTCGTGACGGATGTGTCGCCTCGCCATGGGCGAAGTATAGAAGTGGGGCTCAACGCCGCGAAGGCGGGAATCCACGGGCTTCGATCCGCGCGAGGTCCTCCGGCGTGTCGATGTCGAGAAATGAACCAAGCCCCGGATCGACCGCCGCGATCTCCTCCGCGGCGACGAGCCGCACCGCCGCCGGCTCCGCGGCCGTCAGGCGTTCGATCAGGGCCCGCAAGCCGCCCCCCGTTTCGACCGTGCCCTCGATCCATGCAAGCAGGTCGCACGCCAGCACCGACACGAGCACCTGAGGATGCCCGTCGATCACCGGCACGACACAGCGGGCGGCCGCCGAGCGGGCTTGTTCCAGCAGCAGCCTCACGACCCCGGCCGAGAGGAGCGGGGCGTCGCAGGAGGTGACGAACGCCAGGCGGGGCGGAGGCTCATGGCCTGCGGCCCACCGCAGGCCCTCGAGCACCGCGGCGAGCGGTCCACCGGCGGGCCGCGCATCCCGCACCACCTCGACCCCGGCCGGCAGCTCGGGCAGCGGCTGCCCCACGGCCGCCACCACGATCACCCGCGGCGTGACCGAGCCAACCTCAGCGCAGACCCGCTCGAGGCATGTCCGACCGCCGACCCGGAGGGCCGCCTTGCCGGCGGGACCGAGCCCGAGCGCCCTAAGCCGCTCCGAGCGCCCCCCCGCGAGCACGATGCCGACGGCGTCTTCCTGCATGGCTCTTGCTCCGCACGCGATGCCGCCGCCCGATGCGGCCGCACGGCCATCGTATCGCGGGCTGACCGCACTGCCGAAGGCTGTCCGCCGACCCCCGAGGGGTGTCCGATCGCCCGGCAGGCGGGCCACGGAGGGCTTCTTGCCCGCCGAGCACCGGCGGCGAACCATCGTCGCAGGAGCGAGACCGCGACGGCGGTCATGATCCACGGCACGTTGGACGCCAGGGCCCACGCAGGCCCGACGCACGTCGGGCCCGGGAGGATTCGGATGGTGTCCGTTGCCGAGCCGGTGATCGCAGCGCTGCATACGCTCTCGCTCGAGGCCGTGCGGCGGTTGCTCGCGCCGCATCCCGCCCCCTGCCTGTCGCTCTACCTGCCCACCCACCGCAACGTGCCCGACAACACGGTCGACCTGCCGTCCTTCCGGCATCTGGTCGGCGGGTTTGAGATGGCCCTTTCGGCCGCGCATCCGCGGGACGAGATCGAGAGGCTCGTCCGCCCCTTCCACCTGCTCGCCAGCGACGCCCGTTTCTGGCAGCACACCCGTGACGGACTCGCCGTGCTCGCCAGCGACGGCAGGGCGCAGGTGTTTCTCCTGCAGCGGAGCGTGAGGCCTCTGGCGGTGGTGACGGGCCGATTTCACCTGATGCCGCTGGTGCGGATCGCGTCGAGCCTCGAGCGCTGCCACGTGCTCGCGGTCACCAGCCGCGAGGCCCGCGTCTACGAGGGCACCGTCTGGCACGACACGACGGGGGGCACGATGGATCGCCTCGACCCCGTGCAGATGCTCTCGCTGAGCGGCCGCGAGCCGACCGATGTGCTCGTGCGCGGCGACGTGATCGACGAGGAGACCTTCCAGCCGCACCGCGTCGAGCGGGGCCTCGGCCCGAAGGGCATGGCCGGCACCACCGCGGTGCACGGTGGCGCCGGATCCAAGCACGACGACATCGACGCCGACACGGAGATCTTCCTGCGGCACGTCGATCGGGCGGTCCGCGAGCAGGTCTCGCAGCCGACGGGCCTGCCACTCGTGCTCGTGGCCGGACCGCGGGTCTCCGCGACGTTCCGCGGTCTTTCGAAGAATGACCTCTTGCTCGAGGACCACGTCGCCAAGGACCCCCACCTGATGACCACCGCCGATCTCGCGGCCGCCGTCACGCCCGTGTTTCTGGCCGCGGCGCAGGCCCGGATCGCCCGTGCCGTTGCCGACTTCGCCCGCGCCCGCGACCGTGAACTCGCCGCCACCGATCTCGCCGAGGTCGGTCGCGCCGCCGTCGCGGGTCGCGTGGCCACCCTCCTGTTCGAAGCCGACCGGCTTGAAGCAGGCCACTTCGACCGCACCACCGGCGCGGTCGTGTTCAACGGCGCCGCGGAAGTCGATCGCCCCCCCTCGCGAAGTCGGCCGCTGGAATCCGAAGACGTGTATGCCGCGGTGGCCGAGACGGTGCTCCTCCACGGCGGCGCCGTCATGCCGCTGCCGCGCTTGGCCATGCCCGCCGAGAGCGGCGTGGCGGCGATCTACAGGTATTGAAGGGGTGGGGCGGCACGCCCCCTTCGGCTCCCCGTCGTGGCCTGCAAAAACCGGGCACCACGTCGAGCGAATGCGGTCTACACTCCCGGCATGCCGACCGAGCCCGATTCGCTGTTTCCCGACCCGCTATTCTCATCCTGCCCCGACCGGCACGGCACGGGCGCGGAGAAATGGGACCGCTACGCCGGCCGCGACGTGCTGCCGGTATGGGTCGCCGACATGGATTTCCGGGCGCCGGTCGAAGTGCTCGAGGCCTTGCGACAGCGGGTCGAACACGGTGTCTTCGGCTACACGCACGAGCCCCCGGGATTTGCCCCGGCCCTCGCCGCGCACCTCGAACGCCGCCATGGCTGGGGAGTCGATCCGGCTCGGATCATCGGCGTGCCCGGCGTCGTCACGGGACTGGCGCTCACGGCCCGGTTGTGCGCCGCGGCGGACGACGAGATCCTCACGTTCACGCCGGTCTATCCGCCGTTTCTCACGCTCCCCGGGCTGGCCGGCAGAAGATGCGTCCGCGTGCCGCTGGCGGAGTCTCCCGAGGCCTGGCGGATCGACTGGGACGCCGTCGAGGCGGCCGCGACGCCCCGCTCCAAAATCTTCTGGCTCTGCCATCCGCACAATCCGACCGGCACCGTGTTCGAGCGGGCGGACCTGCTGCGGCTGGCCGACTTCGCCTTCCGCCGCGGACTCACCGTGGTCAGCGACGAGATCTGGTCGGATCTCCTGCTCGACGAGGAACACGGGGGCGGGCGGCACATCCCCTTCGCAACCCTCGACCATCCCGCGGCAGCGACGGCGGTCACGCTCGTGGCGCCGTCGAAGACCTGGAATCTTGCCGGCCTCGGCTGTGCCGCGGCGATCGTGCCCGAGCCGGAGATCCGCCGCAACTGGCGGCGCGCCGGCGGCGGCCTCGTGCCGATGGTCAATCCGCTCGGTTACGCGGCGGCCGAGGCGGCCTGGAACCATGGCGATTCCTGGCGGACCCGGCTGATCACCGTTCTCCGCCAGCACCGCGGACTCGTGCAGGAGGCGGTCGCGACCATTCCGGGGCTGTCGTGCGTGCCCGCCGCGGCGACCTATCTGGCATGGATCGACTGCCGGGGCACGGGAGCCGGCGATCCGCAGGCCGCGTGCGAAGCGGCGGGCCTCGGGCCGACGGACGGCCGCGAGTTTGGGGCGCCGGGCTTCATTCGCATCAACACCGCCTGCCCCACCGACCGGCTTGCCGAGGCGCTCCGCCGTCTTCGCACGGCCTTCGCCGGGGGATCGTCACGCGGATGATCGTGGCCAGCGAGGCGTTTGCGCGCCCGCCTGCCGACTCGGGTCACGGGTGGGGGTGCCCGCATGCTCCAGAAGCCGAGGGCAGGGATCAGTCCCGGACCCAGCCGCGGTCGATGTAGCGCCACGGGCGGCCCGGCGGAGCCGCATCGCGGACGATCTCCGGCAGGCGGCGCTCCGACCAGCCGTCGAAACAGACCCGCCGGGCGAACCGCAGGAGCGTCCACGGGAATCCGACCGCCGAAAAGAAGGGAGGCCCCGCCGACGGCCACGGGCCGCCGTGCTGCATCGACGGCACCACGCCCAGGCCCGTCGGCATCCGATTTTCGACGACCCGGCCAGCACGGGCGATGAGCAGCCCCGCGATGAGTTCGACCACCGCGTCGTCACGGCCGTCTTCCGCCACGTAGAGGCTCGCCCCCAGCGAACCATGCACGCAGCCCACGGCGCGGATGAGCTCGTCGAGTGAACCGCAGGGGACGAGCACCGTGGCGTTGCCAAACGCCTCGACGAGGAACGCCTCGGGGCGGGAAAGCAGCTCCGCGCCCGTCACCTCGAGCAGCACCGGTGCGTGCCGGGCCGGGCCCGCCGCCGCCGCCACGCCCGCGAGTCGTCGCGCGCCGGCCGTCTCGAGCCTCCCGATCGCGGCCACGAGCCGTTCGCAGCCCACCGGCCCCAGCAAAACCTGCGGCCCGATCGCGGCAAATCGGCCGGCGACCGCCTCGACGAACCTCCGTCCCGCCGCGCCGTCCACGAAGAACACGACGCCGGGCTTCGTGCAGAACTGTCCGGCCGAACCGGTGACGCTCGCCGTGAGCTCGTCGGCGATCACAGCGGCGCGATCCGCGACCGCACCGGGCAGGAGCACGACCGGATTGACGCTCCCCATCTCCACCCAGATCACGCGGCCGGCGGCGCTCGCCGCGCGGAAGAGTTTCTCTCCGGCCGCCTGACTGCCGGTGAAGCCGGTCGCCCCGACCCGCGGATCGGCGACCAGCCGCTCGCCATCGGCAGGCTCGAGGCCGTGGAGCAGCTGCACGGTGGCCTCCGGCAGGCCGGTCTCGCGGAGGGCCGCGGCGGCCTCTTCGGCCGCGAGCCGCGAGACGGAGGGATGCCCTTCGTGGGCCTTGGCGATCACGGGATTGCCGGCCGCGATCGCCGCCGCGAAATCCCCGCCGGTGACGGCGCCGTACGCGAAGGGGAAGTTGCCCGGCGGAAACACCACGACGGGCCCCAGCCCGCAGGCCACCGCCCGGATGTTCTGCACGGTGTCGATCATCGCCATCCGCCAGGTGCCCTCCCGCGCCGCGGCGGCGGCCTGACGCAGCTGATCGAGCATGCGGGGCACCTCGACATCCGCGAGCCGTGGGCGCACGGCCAGCCCCGTCTCGGCGTGCGCCACCGCCACGAGCTCGGCCGCCCGGGTCTCGAGCCTGTCGGCATAGCGGTCGAGAAAGTGGGCGATCGCCGCCGGGGGCATGCGGGCCAGCTCCGCCGCCGCAGCCGTCGCCGCCTCGAGGGCCGCATCCACGTCGCTCCACCGGCTCACCGGCCAGAGGGAATCACGGGGGCTTCCGGTCGCCGGATCGATCGCCCGATAGGTGCGGCTCGCGTCCGCGCCGAGCCATGTGCCGGCGAGAAGAATCGGTTCGGTGACGGGCAAGCGGTCGGTCTCCACGGAGCCGCGGGGATCGCGGGCAAGTGTAGTGGCTCGCGAGCCTTGCGACGACGTTTGAAAGCACGACAATGACCTGTCATCCCCAGGAACGTCCCATGCGTCACGCCCCGATCGACCCCGCACTTTTCACTGCCAACCGCCACCGGCTGGTGCAGCTTCTGCCGCCGGGTTGCGTCGCCGTGCTCCACGCGGCCGACGTCCTCCCCACGACGGGTGACGGCACGCTCCGCATCCATCCGGCGAGCGATCTCTTCTGGGCCAGCGGCATCGAACAGGAAGAGAGCGTGCTCGTCCTGGCCCCCTCGGCCACCGACCCGGCACACCGAGAGATGCTCTTTCTCCGGCAACCGAACGACCATCTGGCCATGTGGGAAGGTGCGAAACTCACCGCGGAACAGGCGCGGCGGATCTCCGGAATCACGAAGATCCGCTGGCTGGGGGAACTCCCCGGGGTGCTCCACGCGTTATTGTGCGAGAGCGACGCGGTCTATCTCAACGCCAACGAGCACGAGCGGACGACCACCGAGGTCGAAAGCCGTGACGTGCGAATGGCACGGCAGTTGATCCACCGGTATCCCCTGCACCGCTTCGAGCGGCTCGCCCCGCTCCTGCGGAAGGTCCGTGCGGTGAAGACTCCCGCCGAGGTGGCCCTGATCCGCAAGGCCGCCGACATCACCGATGCCGGCCTGCGGCGGATGCTCGCCGGCCTGCGGCCGGGGGTGATGGAGTTCGAACTCGAGTCGGAGCTGGCGGCGGAGTTCATCCGCCGCCGCGGCCGGATGGCCTACGAGCCGATCATCGGGTCTGGCAAGAATGCCTGCGTGCTCCACTATGTCGACAACGACCAGCCCTGCCGTGACGGCGAACTGGTGCTGATCGACGTCGGGGCGTCCTACGCCAACTACGCCTCCGACCTGACACGCACCTATCCGGTGAACGGCCGGTTCACGCCCCGGCAGCGGGCGGTCTACGAGGCGGTGCTCCGCGTGCTGAGGTCGTCGATCGCCCGCACCACCATCGGCACGCGGCTTTCCGACTGGAAGCGGGCGGCCCAGGTGGAGATGGCCGGCGAACTGGTCGCTCTGGGGCTCCTCACGCCGGAGCAGGCGGCCCGAGACTCCGCCGACGAGCCGGCGTGCAAGAAGTATTTCATGCACGGCCTGGGGCACTCGCTCGGCCTGGGGGTGCACGACATGGCTCCGGTCGATGGCCCGCTCGCGGCAGGCTGGGTGATGACGGTGGAGCCGGGCATCTACATCCCGGAGGAGGGGCTCGCCGTGCGGCTGGAAAACGACATCCTCGTCACCGAAAACGGCCCGGTCGATCTCTGCGGCCACGTCGCGATCGAACCCGACGAGATCGAGCGGATCATGGCGGGCCACGCCGCGGCGGGCGGCCGGGTATGATGCGTCGGCATTTTTTTCACCCAGGAGTCAGTGGCGTGCGCATTGCATCCGGCATCCTCCTCATGTCCCTCGTGTCCCTCGCCCTTTTCACAACGGAGACCATCGTGGCCCAGGAAGTTCCCCACCCCACCCTGCCCGCCGGCGCCGGCAAACTCGATGCCGACGCCCCGAAGGCGTTTGAGACCACGGCCTCCGGTCTGCAATACCGGATCCTCCGCAAGGGCACCGGCGCCAACCCGAAGGCCACCAACAAGGTCGAGGTTCACTACCACGGCTGGCTCGACAACGGGAAGGTCTTCGACAGTTCGTACCAGCGGGGCGAGTCGATCGACTTCCCGCTCAACCAGGTGATCCCCGGCTGGACCGAGGGCATGCAACTCGTCGGCGAGGGGGGGATGATCGAACTCACCATCCCCAGCAAGCTCGGCTACGGCCCCCGCGGCGCCCCGCCGGTGATCCCGCCGGACGCCACGCTCCATTTCCTCGTGGAACTGATCGACATCCGTTGATCTTGCACGGCATGCCGGCGTGAGGAAACCGCGGCGAACACCGTAGGACCCTCATGCCGGTCATGCCGGTCATGCCGTCCATGCCTGCCGGAGGGGCCGGATCACACGTCGAGATTCTTGACGTCGAGTGCGTGCTTCTCGATGAACTCGCGGCGGGGCTCGACCTTCTCCCCCATCAGCACCCGGAAGAGATCATCGGCCGCGGCCGCGTCCGTCATCGTCACCCGCAGCAGCGTGCGGTTCGCGGGGTCGAGCGTCGTGTCGCGGAGCTCCTCGGCGTTCATCTCGCCGAGCCCCTTGAAGCGGGTGATCGTCAGGCCCTTCTCGCCCGCCCGGCGGACCGCCGTCAAGAGCCCGCGGAGGTCCTCGAGACCGATCTCGTTGTCGCCCCGGCGGAGGGTGTACCGCGGCTCCTCGGTGCCGGTGCGATCCTCGGGAAGGAGCGACCCGATACCGAAGCCCATCGCCTCGAGTTCCTTCATGCCCGCGTTGATGCTGCGGACCTCGTGCAGATCGACCACGACGAGCTGGTCGTCGCCAGTGCCGGGCGCCGTGCCCGGGGTGGTGTCGCCGGCTTCCTGCGCCTCTTCGACGCGGCCCACCGCCAGCTCGCCTCCGGCCGACTTCTCCTTTCCCTTCACGAACGCCTCGAGCTCGTCGCGGCTCGTGAACCACCGCTCCTCCACGCCATAGTAGACGTGGTACATCGGCAGTTTGCCGGTCGTCGCGTCGCGGCGGTCTGCATGGTCGCGGAGGCTGATGCCCCGCTTTTCCAGGGCGACGAGCGCATCCTCGAGCCCGGCGAGCGTGCGGCAGAGTTTCTGCATCTCCTCGCCGGCGATCTCCCGGCCGTTGCCCGGGAGAAACACCCCCTCGCCCAGACCCTGGTCGAGGAGCTGCGTCTTCATCTCGTCCTCGGTCTGCACGTAGTAGACGCTCTTCTTGCTCCGCACGCGGAACAGCGGCGGCTGGGCGACGTAGACATGCCCCTCGGCCACCAGGCGGTACATCTGGCGATAAAAGAAGGTCAGCAGGAGCGTGCGGATGTGGGAGCCGTCGACGT
>SXWC01000113.1 GCA_005789975.1 Planctomycetaceae bacterium | reverse complement strand
TTCTGCATGCCGGAGCAGGTGGAGCAGGAGGTGGAGGGCTGCATCGACTTCACGCTGAAGGTCTTGGAGAGCCTCTCCTTCGACAACTTCCGCGTGCGGCTCGGCTTCCGCGATCCCGCGAGCGACAAATACGTCGGCCCGCCGGAGCGGTGGGCGGAGGCCGAGGCGGCGATCGAGCGGGTGGCCCGCCGCATGAACCTGCCCGGCTGCGAGCCCGAGCCGGGTGAGGCGGCTTTCTATGGCCCCAAGATCGACTTCGTGATCAACGACTCCCTCGGCCGCGAGTGGCAGCTCGGCACGGTGCAGCTCGACTACAACCTGCCGAGCGCGGAGCGGTTCGACTGCGACTACATCGGCGCCGACAACGCCAAGCACCGGCCGGTGATGATCCACCGTGCGCCGCTCGGCAGCCTGGAGCGGTTCGTGGGCGTGCTGATCGAGCATTTCGCGGGGGCCTTCCCGCTGTGGCTCGCGCCCGAGCAGGTGCGGGTGATTCCGGTGAGCGAGAAGAGCGAGGGCTATGCCCGGCAGGTGAAGGCCCGGCTCGAGGCCGCGGGCCTGCGGACGGGCCTCGACCTTGCCGCCGAGAAGCTCGGCGCGAAGATCCGCACGGCGCAGCTCGAGCTGATTCCGATGATGGTGGTGTGCGGCCCGCGAGACGAGGCAGCCGGCACGGTGAGCCTCCGCGACCGGGTGGATGGCGACCTGGGCGCGATGAGCCTCGATGCGGCGATCGAGCGGCTCCGCGATGAAAACGCCCGCCGCGCGGTCCGCCACAAGCCGAAGCCGCTCACGCTGCCAAGCTCGGCCGCCGCGGCCGGCGGCGGGGATTACTGAGAAGCGGGATCGGCTTGACGTCCCCTCGCACGGCAAGTGAATTCAGCCGCCACGACCGCCTGGCAGGTGACGTATGAAGCTCTGGGCAACGTCGTCAAAGCCTCATGGCCCCAGGCGAGATCGCTCAGCTGCCCGCGCTTGTGACTACGCCGAATCCAACTGGCGCCCTCGCCACCGTCGACGCCCTCAACCGCGTCACCCGCTACCGCCACATCGACATCCCCTCAGGACAGGTGCAGAAGCGGGCCGACTACGCCTACCGCGCCGATGGATCCGTCAGCTCGGTCACGAGGTATGTGGGGGCGGGGACGTACCCGATCGGCTCGTCCACTGCCGCCTACGACGGCATGGGCCGGCTCACCGGGATCACCCATGCCCCCAAGGCCAGCCCCAGCATCCCGTATGCCTACGCCTATGACACGACCGGCAACCGTACGGGCGACGGCATGTGGACACCGGGTGCTCGCCACGGGCACAATGAGCCCGCTGATACACTCCGTTGCTCCGATGTCCTTCCGGGGAAGTGCCATGTACCGGTCCTTGCTGATCGCCCTCGTCATCGTGTCAGTCGCCAGCGTCACGGCCCATGCCGCCCCACCGCGAAGCGAGCGGGCAACCTCTCGCATCGCCGAGCGGGCCTATGCCCGGCAGTCGATCGCCGAGACGCGGGCCGCTCGAGCCGGGGCTCGCGTAGCTCAGATCAGCCCGGTCGTGCCGGTGCCACCGCCGCCACGGCCCGCGACGGTGCGCCGCATGCGCCGCGCCGGCGTGCCGCTCACGCCACCGGCTCCCCAGCCCGCCGCAGTCGTGGCCGCGCCGACGTCTCGGGCCATGCCCCCCCGCCAGGGACCCGCACCCGCGGTGGCAGCAGCCCCGCGGCCTGCACCGGCCCCCGCGCCGCCGGCAGCCGCCACCCCGGAGGCCGACAGCCTCGTGCTGCCCGGCACGCAAGCGAGCCCCCCGTCTGCCGGCCCGAGCGACGATGGCACCCGCAGTGTGCTGGCTACGGCCGAAGAGCCGGCAACGGCCGCCCCGGCCCGTGAGCCCGCCGGATCGCCGGTCACGCATCCGCCCATCGAGTTGCTGCCCACGCCATAGCCGCTGGGGGCAGGGGCAGGTCCAACGCCTTTCAGGCAGCGTAGTATTTTTTTGACGTGAGAAGCTCGTCGAGAAGCCGCGTCTCCTCGTCCGTGTAGCGAAAGCGGCTCACGAACTCCTCGTAGAGCGCGGCGTGTGGTCTGTCGCCGGCCGCATTGACTCGCCGCGAGGGAAACACGGCCTCCATCCCGAGGGCGGCGTGCATGATCCGTGGCCACTCCGCCGTATCCTCCTGCCGCAGCGTCAGGAACGTGAATCTTTCGTGGGCGAAGTGTATGCACCGCCGGTCATGATCGAACGGCTTCGATGACAGATCGACGCCGAACAGGGCGGGATAGGTGCGCTCGATGCAATAGTCGTGCGGGATGAAAAACTCCCCGAGCGCGCGGCGGTACACCCGGGCGAGATTGTCGTACGAGAGATCGCCCCCGACGGAGAGCGGACTGGCGATCCACTCGCCCGAGAAGGGATGTCGAATCCGCTCGTTGGCGAGGTTCTTGAAAAACTGTGACACAAATCTGGTACGCGGGCTACGGACGAGATTGACGATCAGCAGCGGCCCCTCGAGGTGCTCGAGCAGGTAGCGCATCACGGGCTCGTATTCCGTGTTGAAACAGCGCCTGCCGAGGTCGATGTCCGTCACGGGGAGCGTCGCGTACACCCCCGCGAAACCCCGCATGAAATACGTCGAGGCCGTGGCGGTGCGACGGTAGACGATGATCGGGGCATCCATGTGCGACTCTCCGCGGCGATGGGGAGCGGAGCGAATCCACTTCCCCGTGGGTATGATGGAATATCCCCGGAGAAAAAGCGATGAAGCCCCGTGAAGTGCTCGCGATGTGCCGCGAGAAGGAAGTCAAGGCGGTCGATCTCAGGTTCACCGATTTTCTCGGCGCCTGGCAGCACTTCACGATCCCCGTGGCCAAGCTCGAGGAAGACACTTTCGAGGACGGCCTCGGGTTCGACGGCTCGAGCATCCGCGGCTGGCAGGCGATCAACGAGAGCGACATGCTCCTCGTGCCCGTGCCCTCAACCGCGGTCGTGGATCCCTTCGCGTCGATCCCCACGCTCGTGATGATCTGCATGGTGCAGGATCCGATCACCCGCGAAGACTATTCCCGCGACCCGCGCAACATCGCCAAGAAGGCGGTCAACTATCTGAAGAGCACCGGTATCGCCGACACCTGCTTCATCGGCCCGGAGGCCGAGTTCTT
>SXWC01000112.1 GCA_005789975.1 Planctomycetaceae bacterium | reverse complement strand
GGATTCCGCGCGTCATCCTTGGGGATGCCGTGCTCGACCTTGCCCACGAGATCAGCCCCCACGTCGGCTGCCTTCGTGAAGATGCCGCCGCCCACGCGGGCGAACAGCGCCTGCGAACTGGCTCCCATGCCGAAGCAGAGCATCGTGACGGTGATCTCTTCGAGCGAGAGCGGAGTGAAGCCGAGGCCGGGCACGAGCCAGTAGAGAATGAAGAACCAGAGCATGATGTCGAGCAGCCCGAGGCCGACCACGGTGAGCCCCATGACCGCACCGGAACGGAAGGCGATCTGGAGACCTTCGTTGAGCGATCGTTCGGCCCCGGCGGCGGTGCGGTTGCTCGCGAGCGTCGCCGTCTTCATGCCGAACCAACCGGCCAGACCTGAGAAGAGGCCGCCTGAAACGAAGGCGAACGGCACCCAGGCACTCTGCACCTTGAGCACATACGCCATCACGGCGAGCAGCAGGAAGATGGCCACGAAGAACATCGCCACGACCTTGTACTGCTGCTTCAGGTAGGCGTCGGCGCCGGTGCGGACGTAGCCCGCGATCTCGACCATCCGCGGTGTGCCGGCGGGCTTGGCCTCCATCTCCTTGAAGAACTGCCACGCCTGGTAGAGCGCGAGCACTGATCCGGCCACGCCGAGCAGCCACCAAAAGCCGTAGGCCCCGAAGAACCATGCGCGTTCGTCGCCGGCCGTCGCCTCGGACGCGGCCCGTGCCACGGTGGATGAGCACAGCGAAATCAGGAAGGCGGCAATCGCGGCCGGAAGACCAATGGCTTGTTTCACGTTCCCAGGCACTCCACGAGGAGAGAGAAAAAGTTCCCAGAGACTGGCGGGCGACATCGGCCGCCGCGAACCCCACTCAAGGTCGTCGATTGAATCCGACTGCACAGGGACTGTCAAACGCCCCCTGCCGGCCGCGACCGGACCGTGGCAGAGATCTTCCACGCCGATGAACGAAGAATCCCGGGGCATTCCCCGTCCGGCGGCCCGTGATTCCTCAGACCGGCGCTTTTCCGATCGAGTGATAGACGAATCCCCGGGCATGCATCTCGCCCGGGGCGTAGAGATTGCGGCCGTCGAAGATCACCCGTGCCTTCATCCTGGCGGCCATGGCATCGAAGTCGGGCCGGCGGAAGTCGCCCCACTCGGTGACGATCGCCAGGCAGTCGGCGCCGTCGACCGCCTCGATGCCGCCGGAGGCATACGTCAGACGGTCGCCATAGAGTGCGCGGACGTTGTCCATGGCCTCGGGGTCGTACACGCTCACACTGGCTCCGCCGGCGAGCAGTCGTTCGATCAGGTCGATCGCCGGAGCGTCACGGACATCGTCCGTCCGCGGCTTGAAGGCCAGCCCCCAGACGGCCACGTGCCTGCCCTTCAAATCGCCGGCGAAGTGGGCGACGATCTTCTCCCCGAGCACCCGCTTCTGCGCGAGATTGGTCTCGTGCACCGCCGTGAGAATCCGCGGGTTCACTCCCCTGCTCCGCGCCATGGCGGCGAGCGCCTGCACGTCCTTGGGGAAGCAGCTCCCGCCGTAGCCGGCGCCCGGAAACAGAAAGGCGAAGCCGATCCGGCTGTCGTGCCCGATGCCACGACGCACGTCGTCGATGTCTGCCTCCATCCGTTCGCAGAGGTTCGCGACCTCGTTGATGAAACTGATCTTCGTCGCCAGCAGCGCGTTGGCGACGTACTTGGTCATCTCCGAACTCTCCGGCGACATCACCAGAAACGGGTTCTCCGTCCGCAGGAACGGCCTGTAGAGCGACCGCAGGATCTCGCCGACGTCCGCCGAACGCACCCCGACAACGACGCGGTCGGGCTTCTGGAAGTCCTCGATCGCCGCCCCCTCCTTGAGAAACTCGGGGTTGCTGGCGACATGGCACTCACGGCCGATCGCGGCCTTCAGCCGCTGCTCGATGCCGGCGCACGTGCCGACCGGGACCGTGCTCTTCGTGACCACGACGGCGGCCGGGGCGAGGTGCGGGGCGATCGACTCCACGACCCGCCAGAGGGCCGACAGATCGGCCGATCCGTCGGCCGCAGGGGGCGTGCCCACCGCGAGAAACACAACCCCCGCATCGCGGATGGCCTCGGCGGTGTCGGTCGTGAACCGCAGCCGGCCGGCGCGGACGTTCCGGTCGACGAGTTCCTCGAGGCCCGGCTCGTAGATCGGCAGTTCGCCGCGATTGAGCCGGGCGATCTTGGCGGCGTCAATGTCGAGGCAGGTCACGGAACTGCCGCTGTCGGCGAAGCACGTTCCCGTCACCAGCCCCACATAGCCTGTCCCGACGACGGCGATCCGCATGTCCTGCCCTCTTTATGAGCGTGATGGAACCATCCCAGAAGATCACTCGACGGGCTCGTCCGTTCAGTTCGTCTCGCCGGGTGCATCGGGCGTATCCGAGCCGATCGGGGCGTCGGCTTCCTCCTGCTCGCTGGGTGGAACGGGCACGACGGCGGCGAGCGTGTCGCCGTCGTCCACCCGCATGATCCGCACGCCCTGCGTGTTGCGACCCATCGGCCTGATCTCGCGGACGTTCACCCGCTGAATCTTTCCACGGGCGGTCATCATCAGCACCTGATCGTCGTCGCCCACCGACACGATCGACACCACCCGTCCGTTGCGGGAGGTGGCCTTGATGTCCCGAATCCCCTTGCCGCCGCGGCGCTGCGTGCGATACCGCATGCCGCTCGATCCGCCGTCTCCCTCGCCGTCCGCCTCGTCCGCACCGCCCTCGGACTCCGGCGCCTCCTCGGCCGAGGCGTCGTCGGTCACGGCCTCACCGTCGGGAGCGGGCCCCGACACGGGAGTGCCGGTGCCGAACGGCGTCCGCTTCCCATAGCCGTTTTCACAGACGGTCAGCAGCGTGGCGGCGGGATCGGCCACGACCATTCCCACCAGGTGGTCGCCCGCCCCGAGCTTGATGCCGCGCACGCCGCTGGTGTCGCGGCCCATCGGCCGGGCGTCCGATTCGGGAAACCTGATCGCCATTCCCTTGGCCGTTGCCAGCACGAGCTCGTCACCCGGCCTCGTGATCACCGCGTCGATCAGTTCGTCCCCGTCGCGGAGCTTCACGGCGATCAGGCCCTTGGTGCGGCGGCGGCGGTATTGCTCGAGCGCCGTCTTCTTCACGATCCCGCCACGGGTCGCGAGCATCAGGAACTGGTTCGGATCCTCGAACCCGCCCACGGCGCGGCAGTCGGCGACCTTCTCGCCGGCCTCGAACTCCAGGAGATTGACGAGGGCCCGCCCCTTCGCATCCCGGGCGAGTTCCGGCAGCTCGAACACCCGCATCGAAAAGACCTTGCCGAGCGTCGTGAAGAAGAGCAGCCAGTCGTGCGTGCTGGCCACGAACAGATGCTCGATCGGATCCTCTTCGTCGGAGCGGGCGCCGGTCAGACCCTTGCCGCCCCGCCGCTGCGCCCGGTAGACGTCCGCCGGAGTCCGCTTCACGTAGCCGGAACGGCTGATGGTGACCACCATCGTGGCCTCGGTGATCAGTTCAGCCATGTCGCGGATGTCGCCCGCCTCGCCGCTGATCTCGGTCCGCCGCTCATCGCCGTGCTTCGTCTCGATGTCGAGCAGTTCCTGACGGATGAGCGCCTTGATGTTGGCCTCACTGGAGAGGAGCCGGCGATAGTCGCCGATCTTCGCCAGCAGTTCGCGATGTTCTCCGCCGAGCTTCTCCTGCTCGAGATTGACGAGTTGCCCGAGCGTGACCCGCAGGATCGCGTCGGCCTGCACGGGCGAGAGCCCGTAGGTGTCGCTCGCGCCCCGCTCCTCCTGGAGCACGGCGAAGCCGTCGTCGCCGAGCGCCCGCTGGAGGAGCGCCGCCGGTGCCTGGAGCTGACAGAGCCGTTCCTTGGCCTCCGCCTGCGACTTGGAACTCCGGATGATCTCGATCACCTCGTCGATGTTGGCCAGCGCGACGAGCAGGCCCTCGAGCGTGTGCTTGCGACTGCGGGCCTTCGCGAGCATGTGCTGCGTCCGCCGACGGATCACCGCCAGGCGGTGCCGGAGAAACTCCTCCAGCATGTTCTTGAACGAGAGAATCCGCGGCTTGCCATCGACCAGCGCGAGGAAGATCAGCGAAAACGTCGTCTGCAGCGGTGAAAACTGATAGAGCTGGTTGAGCACGACGTCGGGGTCGGCGTCCCGCTTGAGCTCGAGGATCAGGCGGACCGGCTCCTTGAGGTCACTCTCGTTGCGGATCGCCGAGATGCCCTTGATGCGGTCGTCGTTGACGAGTTCCGCGATCTTCTCCTCGATCGCGTCGCGAGTCTGCTGGTAGGGGATCTCGGTGACGACGATCCGGCTGCGGTTCTTGCCGAAGTCCTCGACGTGGGCCCGGGCACGGAGCGTGATCGTGCTGCGGCCGGTGAGATAGCCCCGCATCAGGGCCTCACGGCCCATCACGATGCCGCCCGTCGGGAAGTCGGGCCCCGGCACGATGTCGAGCAGTTCGGCCATCGACGTCGACGGGTTGTCGATCAAGGCGACCAGCGCCCGGCAGACCTCCCCGATGTTGTGCTGCGGAATGCTCGTGGACATGCCGACGGCGATGCCGCCGTCACCGTTGACGAGCAGATTGGGAAACCGGCTCGGCAGCACCACCGGCTCGGTGTTGCGCTCGTCATACGACGGCACGTAGTCGACCGTGTCGAGATCGAGATCGGCGAGCATCAGCGCCGCGATCGGCGAGAGCCGGGCCTCCGTGTATCGCATCGCGGCGGCGGGCAGGCCGGCGATCGACCCGAAGTTGCCCTGCTTGTCGACCAGCACGTGCCGCATGTTCCATTCCTGGGCCATGCGGACGAGGGTCGGGTAGATCACGCTCTCGCCGTGCGGGTGGTAGTTGCCGCTGGTATCGCCGGAGATCTTCGCGCACTTCACCCGGGACGCGCCGGGCGAGAGGTTGAGATCGTTCATCGCGACGAGGATGCGGCGTTGCGAAGGCTTGAGGCCGTCGCGGACGTCGGGCAGGGCCCGAGCCACGATCACGCTCATCGCGTAGGTCAGGTAGCTGTCCTTCAGCTCCTGCTCGATGGGCAACTCGACGAGCCGCCCCCCGGAGATGTCTCGCAATCCATCCGCTGCGGGAAGGTCGTCGGGCTGTTTCTCGCCATCTGCCGCGGGGTTCTGTTCGTCTGCCAAGAAACGTGCCTCCAGCCGCGATCGGACCCTGACTGTCCGTGGACAAAGTCATCCATGAACTTCGTCCACCTAGGGTCGATCGGTGAAAAACCGGCGGTTTCCCACGATCGACGATCTTCGCATCCTGCTCGGGCAGACCTGTTCCACAGTCTGCTAAGTCCCGGCCAACCTGGAGGGCCTCCGGCGATGCTTGAACATACCCGTCCCCGGGGGTCGGTCAACCGGCCCTGAACGCGGGAAAATCGCTTGTTTTTCCGATCACGCTCACGGCTTGACCCGCGCCCGGGCCGCC
Organism: Planctomycetaceae bacterium; assembly: GCA_005789975.1. Next base: position 5,992 of record SXWC01000112.1, on the reverse strand, counting down.
TCCTACTCTCCCGCCCCCTTCCGGCCGCGGCGGCACGGGGACTTTCCAGAGGTTCGCACCCCCGGCTTTCGGGCCTTCGCCATGTCGATCACCAGTCGTTCGGGCCTGATCGTCGCCCTCGTGGCGGCCCTCGTGCTGCTGCCGAATCTCGGCGGACCGCCGCTCTGGGACGACGACGAACCGCGCAACGCCGCCTGCTCGCTCGCCATGCACACGACCGGCGACTGGATCGTGCCGACCTTCAACGGCCGGCTGCGGGTCGAGAAGCCGGTCCTCGTCAACTGGCTCCACCTCGCCGGTTTCGCCGTGGCCGGCGTCAACGAGACGGGCGCCCGCATCGCGTCGGCCCTGCTCACGATCGGCACCTGCCTGCTCACCCTGCGCATCGGCCAGGCCCTGTTCCGACCCGACGTCGGGCTCTGGGCCGGGCTCGTGATGGCGACCTGCCTCTGGACCGGCGTGGCCGGGCGGGCGGCAACGCCCGACGCCCCGCTCGCATTTTGCACGACGCTGGCCCTCTGGTTCTTCATCCGCGGCGGCCGAATCCCCCCGAACGATGGCACCGGCTGGCGAAACGCCGCGGTGCAGCTCCCGGCCGGCGCGGCGCTCGGTGTCGGCGTCGCCTGCGGCCTCGCCGTGCTGGCCAAGGGACCGGTCGGGCTGCTCCTTCCCCTCGTCGGCCTGGGGGGCTTTTGCTGGTGGCAGGCAGCCGTCGATCCGGGCCGCGGAGGCGGCCGGTTCTTCCGCCTCGCGTCCGCTTTCATCGCCGCTTGCCGGGGCATGCGGCTGCACGTCGTGATGGCATCCGCGGCGGTGGTGTCGCTGCCTTGGTACGTGCTCGTCACATTTCGCACCGACGGCGCGTGGCTCCACGACTTTCTGCTCGTCCACAACGTGGGCCGCTTCGCCACGCCCATGGAAGGGCATTCCGGCTCCGCATTCCTCTACTATCCCGTGGTGGTGCTGGTCGGAATGTTTCCCTGGTCGATGGCTTCGGCCCTGATCGCAGCGCACGGCGGGCGAACCGTCCGGTCCGGTGCCGACTCGCCAGACACCGTCGGGATGCGGCTGCTGGCCTGCTGGATGGCCGCCTGGATCATCCCGTTTTCCCTTGCCGGCACGAAACTGCCGGGCTACATCTGGCCCGCTTATCCCGCGATCGCCGCCACGGCCGGACTGTTCCTCGCCGACTGGATCCGCCGGCCCAGCCTGGTGACCGACGGCTGGATGCGCTGGGCGTGGTCTTTCCTCGCGATCTCGGGCATCGCGATCGGAGTCGGCCTGCCACTCGTCACCCGCCGCATCGCGCCGGGGGCCGAGTGGCTGGGGCTCGTCGGCCTCGCGCCCGTGGTCGGAGCCGTGGTCGCATGGGCCTGCCAGTCGCTCTCGTCGCGGCGGGCCGCGGTCACGGCCTGGGCGGTCACGGCCTGCTGCACCGTCGGGATTCTGCTGGCCGTCGGCCCCGCCTGCGTGGGCCATGTCGGCGGCACGCGACAACTGCTTGCCGCGATCCCTGTCGATCGAGCCGCGCCCCTGCCGATCGCGTCGTTCGGCGCGCCGGCCAGCGCCGTGTTCTACGCGGGCCGCGTCACTCCCGCCGGCACGGTGCCGCAACTCGATCACCCGACCGAGGCGGCCGCCTTCGTCGCAGATCATCCGGGCGGCCACATCGTGGTCCACGCCCAGTTCGCCGACCAGGTCACCGCCGTGTTGCCCGACTCCTACGGCGTGCTTCGTTCCGCCAGTTCGTTCCCCACGTTTCACGAGGTGCTCCTCATCGGCCCGAAGTCTGCCGAACGGCCGGCCCGGCTCGCCATCGAAGACGCCGGACGCCCGCTCGGTCGCTGACCCGCCCGCTCACCCAGGAAGTCCCGACATGCCTTGGAATCGCCCCGTGCTCGTCGTCCTCCTCGCCTCGATCGCGGCCCTCGCGATCGGCACCGCCCCGACGCCCCTCTGGGACGAGGACGAGGCCCGATTCGCCGCCGTCGCCCGTGCGATGGTCGAGACGAACGACTGGATCGTGCCCACCTTCAACGGCGCGCTCGCCGTCGACAAGCCGGTGCTCATGCACTGGTGCATGGCCGCGTGCATGCGGGTGTTCGGGGTCAATGAGTTCGCGGCGCGGCTGCCGTCCGTGATCGCCACGCTGCTCACCGCCCTGGCCCTGCTGCGGGCGGGCCGGCGCTGGTTTGACGACGCGACCGGCGTGGTGGCGGCGCTGGCCTACGTCGGCTGTCTGCTCGTCTCGATCGAGGCCCATGCGGCGACCCCCGACGCGATTCTCACGGCGCTCACCGCGTGGGCCACGCTCCTGGCCGCCGAGGCACTGATGCCGGCCCGTGATGGACGACTCGCGCGGCTCGACCTCTCCCGGGCCTTCGGCATCGGCATGCTGCTGGGGCTGGCGGTGGTCTGCAAGGGACCGATCGGCTTCGTCGGCCCGCTCGCCGTGCTCGGACCATGGGCCTGGTGGCTCGCCGTCGAACGGCGGCTCGGCGACGACGTGACGGGCAAGACGGCCGTCGCCCGGATCGCACGGGCGACGCTGCCGGCCATCGGTGACGTGCTCGCAGCCATCCGACCGCTCACGATCACGGCCGGTGCGATCGCCGCCGCCGCCCCCTGGTACGTCGCGGTGACCCTCCGGACCGACGGCGCCTGGACCACGGGCTTCTTCTTCGTCCACAACGTCGGCCGCTTCATGGCGCCGATGGAGAAACACGGCGGCAGCGCGTTCTTCCATCCCCTGGCGATGCTCGTCGGCTTCTATCCGTGGTCGTGCTTCCTGCCCTTCGCCATCGTCGTGGCCGTCTGGCGGGCCTGGAAGCGAACGGCGGGGGCTGGAGTCGCCAACCACGCCTTGCTGCTCTTGCTGGCGTGGCTCGCGGTCTGGGTCGGCGGATTCTCCGCCGCCGCAACCAAACTTCCCAACTACGTCCTGCCGGCCTACCCAGCCGCCGCCTTTCTCGTGGCCGTGATCGGCGTCGATGCGGCCCGCCGCGCGACGGCCGGCTCGTGGCCCCATCCGCGCTGGATGGCGACAGGCCTGGCGGCGCTCGCCTTCGGGGGCATCGCCACCGCGGCGACGATCTGCGTCGCGGCGCAGTATGGCCTGCCGGGCGGCGAGCCGGCGGCGCTCGTGGGCATCGTGCCGCTGGTGGGGGCGATCGCCTGCGGCCTGCTTGCGACCCGACAGCCGATGGCCGCCGTCACCGCGTTCGCGGCCACGGGCCTCGTCTATGCGGCGCTGGCGGTCGGGCCGGCCCAGTCACGACTGGCCCAGGCCAACACGATCCCCCCGTTCGTCAGGCAGTTGCATGCCCGCACCGACGCGGCGCCGCGGCTGGGCACCTACCTGCTGGCGAGCCCCAACATCGTCTTCTATGCCGACAAGGCCGTGACACAGATCGGCGACAAACAAGCCGCCGCTGCGGCCACGTTTCTCGGGTCCGATCCGGAGGCGGTGCTGCTCGTTCCCGAACAGCACTTTGGCGACCTCGAACGGCTGCTGCCGGAGGGCTACGGCGTGGTGGCCCGCACGAGGCCCGTCTTCCGCCGGCAGGACGTGCTCGCGATCGGACGCACGCCCCCGACGACCCCGCGAACGGCCGGAAACACGGAGGTGACCCGATGACCGACATCCATTCCGCAAGGACGGGCCATGGCCTCCTCTCGATCGTCATTCCCTGCCACAACGAAGTCGAGGTCATTGATGACACGCACGCCCGACTCGTGAACGTCCTGCCCGCGACGGGCATGGATTTCGAGATCGTCTATGTCGACGACGGCAGCCGCGACGCGACGCTCGAGCGGCTGGAGGCGATCGCCGGCCGCGACGCCCGCGTGCAGGTGATCGAGCTGGCCCGCAACTTCGGCCAACAGGCGGCGATGTCGGCCGGCCTGGCCGCAGCCCGCGGCGACGCGATCGTGATCACCGACGCCGACCTTCAGGACCCTCCCGAGGTCATCACCGAAATGGTGCGGATGTGGCGATCGGGCGTCGACGTGGCCTACGGTCGGCGACGGACCCGCGACGGCGAGACACGCTTCAAACTCGTCACCGCCAGCCTCTTCCACCGGTTCTTTGCCCGACTCATCCCCTATCCCATGCCGGTCGACACCGGCGACTTCAAGCTCATCGACCGGGCCGTCGCCAACGCCGTGATCGCGTTGCCGGAAAAGCGCCGCTACCTGCGGAGCCTCGTACCGTGGGCGGGCTTCCGCCACGAGCCGGTCTGGTATGACCGTCACGCCCGGGTCGCCGGCGTGACGAAATATTCCCCGTGGAAGCTCCTCAAACTCGCCGGCGATGCGCTCGTGCTCTCGTCAGACGCACCGGTGCGGTTCACCTGGGTCGCGTCCGCGGCGCTCGGCATCATCGGCATCACGTCCGCCGCGGTGGCCACGCTGTCGTCGCTCACCGCGGCCGACCCACAGCCCGGCGTGTCGCTCGCGGCCATCACCGCCGTCGCCACGCTCGTGGCCGGGGTGCAGACGGCGGCCGTGGCCATCGTCGGTGAATACGTCGTCAGGGCCTACCGCGAGGCGCAGGGTCGGCCGACCTGGGTCGTCCGCCGCACGATCGGCCCCGGCCGCGCTCAGACCCGCACCTCGTCGAAGGCGGCATGATCGGCCGTCGCGTGGGAAGCGGGGGGCGATCCCGCCTGCGGCGGCCTATTTGGCCAGCGCCGCTTCGACGGCCGCGATGAGTTCCGCATCAACGGGGCCGACGCCTGAACGATAGCGACCGACGATCGTGCCGTCCTTGCCGATCAGAAACTTCTCGAAATTCCACTTCACGTCGCCGGCAGGCTCGGCCGTTTCGGTGAGCGACTTGTAGAGCGGGGAGATGCCGGTCCCCTTGACCACGATCTTGGAAAACATCGGGAAGGTCACACCGTATTTCGACGAGCAGAACTGGGCGATCTCGGCATCGCTGCCCGGCTCCTGCCCCCCAAACTCGTTGGCCGGGAAGCCGAGGACGACGAGGCCCTTGTCCTTGTAGGTGTCGTAGAGTTTCTGCAGGCCGGCATACTGCCCGGTGTAACCGCAGCGGCTGGCGACGTTCACGATCACCACGACCTTGCCCTTGTACGACGCGAGATCCACGGCCTTGCCGTCGATCGACTTCACCTCTCCGGTCAGCGGCGATTCGGCCCGGGCTGCGGAGACGACACCGACGGCCATCGTGAAGGCGACGAACAGGATGCAGATTTTGTCGAGCGACATCGGGAAACCTCCTGAAAGCGGGCGGACGACACCAACTCATTAAAGTCGGTCAGTCCAGACGCGTCCACTTGTCGAACGTGGCCGCCTGGCCCCGATGGATTTCCCGGCCGTCGGCGAGATTCCAGACGACGGCCTCCTCGATGCGAAACCGTCGCCCGGTGCGCGAGATGCGCACGCCGGCATAGTCGTCCACAAACCCGTCGCGGCGGGTCCGTTCGAGGAGTCGGGTCCGTTCGTCGCGGTGCACGGGCTCGGCGGTCAGCCGCGACGGGGTCCGCGTCAGCGCATCGGCGTCCATCTCCCAGAGAGCGAGGGCGGCGGCGTTGCCGTAGTTGAGGATGGGATCCTCTTCGGTGCCGTGAGAGACGACGACGAACGGGGCCCGGTAGAGCCGTTCGGCCTGGGCCAGGACGGAACCCTCGCGGGCCACGAGTTCCCGGCCAAGCCTCTGCCGAAACGAGTCGAGCAGGAGCCCGGCATGGGCGACCCATTCCGGCCGGCTCCAAGGTTCTGGGCTGGTCGCCACGGGAATCTTCCTCCGGGAACTGCTGCCGAACCCGCCGCAGGCGCGGCCGCGTCACGAGTCTAACTTCGACTTTTTCAGTTTGTGAGGAGTGTCCGCTTCATGACTGAATCCGGTCACGGGAGGGGGTGCCCATGCCCCGGAAGCCGGCGTTGGCGGCACGCGAAGGCAGGATGCCGGGAGCGCGGCCGGCATCGAGTGAGCGGATGCCACGATGGCATCCGCGAACGTCCGGCG
>SXWC01000111.1 GCA_005789975.1 Planctomycetaceae bacterium | reverse complement strand
TCGAGAAACAGCGTGCCACGGTCGGCCCGTTCAAACCATCCCTGGTGCTGCTGGGACGCGCCTGTAAAGCTGCCCTTCTCATGTCCGAAGAGCTGCGAGTCGATGAGGTCCGCCGGAATCGCTCCGCAGTTCACGCGGATGAATGGCCCGTCGGCTCGCTTGGATCTCGCGTGGATCGCCCGCGACACCACCTCCTTGCCTGTGCCGGTCTCGCCGAGGATGAGCACCGGCAGATCGGACGACGCGACGAGCTCGACCCGCTCCATGACGTGCTTGAGGCCCGTGCGGGCTCCGACGACATCCTCGTTGATTTCCTGGCGGCCCAGCCGGGAGAGAAGGGTCTGCCGGTCGGCCTCCGCGGCCTCGCGGAGCGCGCGGAGTTCGTGGAGCCGGGCGTCGTTTTCGACGGCGGCGGCCAGCGGCTCCAGCAGGCGACGAAACAGCCCGACCTCGCTCTCCGAGAAACCGTGTCCGGGCGTTGCAACGGCCACGAGAAGGCTCGGCTGTCCATGATCGGTCCGCAGCGAACCGATGAGCGCGGATCGATCGATGCCGCTCGGCAGCGAGTCTCGGAGCCATTCACTCGATGAGCCATCGCCGCGGGATGCGATCCCGTCGGATCGGAGCCAGCGATTGACACGCTGCCAGGCCGTCGGGGTGAGGGTGGGGCCGCGGGCCGACGGCTCGAACCCGCGATCCTCTCCTCCGCTGGCGATGGTTTCGATCGATCGCGTGGCGTCGTCCGGCTTGAGGACGGCAAGGCCGCGGAGGTGCATCTCGGACGCGATTTCCCGCGCGATCGAGGTCAGCGAAGCCGAGATCTCGATGTGGCGGCAGGCTTCCCGCCACGCCGCGGCAATGGCTGCTTCGGCTCGGTCCGGTTGGGTGGTGGTGTTCATTTTTACGATGAAAAAAGTCTACCCATGATAGACGATGGCCTCTGTCCAGCAAATAGCAAGGATTATGCCCGTCATGTTCCGTGATATGCCACGGCTTCCCGTGCTGGGTTGTGGGGTCAGGGTCGCTGATTCCCCGTCCATTTTCCGCCGCTTCGCTGGCTTGAAAAGCACGCCGGAAGGTGGGGTTGTCTGGGAGAGGGCACACCCTCTCCGCGACGGCTTTGACGACATGGCACGCGGTTTGCGACTGCGTCACCCGTCGAAACCCCGGAGTGCCCCGCCTCATGAATCGTCCTTGGACTGCTGTCGGTCTGGTCGTCTGCCTCGGGGTGATCGCGGTTGCCGGCGGCTGCGGCCGATCGACCGCCGACCCCACCACGCGCGTTGATGCCTTGGGGGCCGTCGAGTTGCTCAACGTTTCCTACGATCCGACGCGGGAACTTTATCGCGACATCAATCAGACCTTCGTCCGCCACTACGCCGAGGAACACGGCCGGGCCGTCGAGATCAAGCAGTCGCACGCCGCCTCCGGCAGCCAGGCCCGGGCCGTGATCGACGGCCTGGAGGCCGACGTCGTCACGCTCGCCGTCTGGCCCGACGTCGAGGCCGTGGCCAAGGCCGGCCTCCTCAGTTCCGACTGGGAGAAGCGGTTCGACAACCAGTCGGTGCCCTATCACTCCGTCGTCGTGTTCGTCGTGCGGAAGGGCAATCCGAAGGGGATCAAGGATTGGCCCGATCTCGTCAAGGACGATGTCTCGATCATCACGCCCAACCCGAAGACCTCGGGCAACGGCAAATACAGTTTCTTGGCCGCCTGGGGATCCGTTCTCGCCACCGGGGGCGAGGAGGAAGACGCGCGGGCATTCGTCACCGAGATCTATCGCCGCACGCCCGTGCTCGACACCGGGGCCCGGGCCGCCACCGCCACCTTCTCCCAGAAGGGCATTGGCGACGTGCACCTGACGTTCGAAAACGAGGCCCACCTAGAGGTCGATGAGTCGGGTGGGGAGCTCGAGATCGTCTACCCGTCGCGTTCGATCCGCGTCGATCCGCCTGTGGCCGTCGTCGACACCACCGTCGACAAAAAAGGGACGCGGCATGCCGCGGAGGCGTACCTCGGCTTTCTCTATTCGCCCGAGGGGCGGGCGATCGTCGCCAAGCACCACTACCGGCCGTGGGGTGAGAGCCCGCCGATGCCGGCGCCGGGCGAGGTCTGGCCGGAGATCGTGACCTTCGACATCAGCCTGGTGGGCGGCTGGCAGGCGGCGACGCCGAGGTTCTTCGGTGAAGGTGGCGTGTTCGACAGCATCTACCAGCCCAACGGCGGCTGACCCACGGGAACCCCATGCCGTCTCCACAGTCCACCATGATCGCCTTCGCCGTCGATCCGTCGCCGTTGCGGGGCCCGCCAGCCGGGCGTGGACGGGGCGCGGCCGGCCCGTATCGTCGTCGCCGCCGATCCGCGGTGCTGCCGGGTTTCGGCACGAGCGCCGCCATCACGTCCACCGTGGTGCTGTCGCTGATCGTGTTTCCGCTCGCCGTGCTCGTGCTCCGGGCCGCGTCGCTCGGGCCGGGTGGTTTCATCGCCGCGGCGTGGACGCCGCGGGCCCGCGCCGCTTATGCGGTGTCGCTCGGGGCGTCGCTGATCGCCGCCGCGGCCAGTTCGCTCCTGGGCCTCGTCGTGGCCTGGGTGCTCGCACGAATCGAGTTTCCGGGGCGGCGGCTGCTCGACGCCCTCGTGGACGTGCCGCTCGCGCTTCCGACCGCGGTGGCCGGGCTCGTGTATTCCGCGCTCTACGTGCCCCAGGGCTGGCTCGGCCAGTGGCTGGTGCCGCTCGGCATCAAGGGGGCGTATTCCTTTCTCGGGATCGTGCTCGTGCTCGTGTTCGTGAGCCTGCCGTTCGCGATCCGCGTGGTGCAGCCCGTGATCGAAAGCCTCGACCGCGACACCGAGGAGGCGGCGCGAATCCTCGGGGCCTCACGGCTCCAGACGTTTCTGCGGGTGGTGCTGCCGGGGATTCTCCCGGCGGTCGTGACGGGCTTCGCCCTGTCGCTGGCCCGCGCTCTCGGCGAATACGGCTCGGTGGTCTTCATCTCGGGCAACATGCCCTTCAAGACGGAGATCGCCCCGGTGCTCGTCGTGGCGAGGCTCGAGGAGTTTGCCTACGCGGAGGCGACGACGGTCGCCGTGATGCTGCTCGCGATGTCGCTCGCCTTGCTCGTCATCGTCAATGCCCTTCAGCAGCGACTCACCCACAACGCCCGGTAATCGCCCCGGCGAACCACAGCCATGCCGACACCCCGCACCTCCACCATCGACCCGCCCAGAGCCGTCTCGGCCCTGATCGTCACCGCGGCGGTGGCGATCGTCGGGCTGTTGATCGTGGTGCCCCTCGCGAGCGTGTTCTACGAGGCCTTCTCCGGGGGCGTCGCCGGGTGGTGGCGGGCGGTCGCCCACGACCCCGACACGCGGCACGCGATCTGGCTTTCGCTCACGGTGGCGCCGGTCGCCGTCGCGATCAACACGGTGTTCGGCGTTGCGGCCGCGTGGCTCGTGGCCCGGTTCCGCTTTCCCGGCAGGTCGCTCCTGATCTCGTTCTTCGACGTGCCGTTCGCGGTGTCGCCCGTGGTGGCAGGGCTCGCGCTCGTGCTGATCTTCGGCCGGCAGGGGCTGCTCGGCCCCACGCTGGCCTGGCTGCAATGGAAGGTGATCTTCGCCTGGCCGGGCCTCGTGCTCGCCACCACGTTCGTCACGCTGCCGCTCGTCGTCCGTGAACTGATCCCCGTGATGGAATCGATCGGCCCCGACGAGGAGCTGGCGGCCGTGAGCCTGGGTGCCAGCGGCTGGCAGGTGTTCTGGCGGGTCACGCTGCCCAATATCCGCTGGGCGCTCCTGCACGGGATCGTGCTCGCCAATGCCCGGGCGATGGGGGAGTTTGGCGCGGTCTATGTCGTCAGCGGCCACATCGCCGGCGCCACCGACACCATGCCGCTGCGGGTCGAGAAGCTCTTTCAGGAATATCGCCAGCCGGCATCGATGGCGGTGGCGAGCGTGTTGGCCGGCCTGGCGCTGGTCACGCTCGTCGTCAAGTTCGTGATCGAACATCGGCTGGAGGCTGAAGCCCACGAGTTGGAACTCGCGCGGGCGACGGACGGGACAACCCACGACGCGACGCTGGAGGCGACAGGCTCATGAGCATTCATATCCGTGACATATCGAAGGCATTCGGCTCGTTCAAGGCGCTCGACGGGGTGTCGCGCGACGTGCCCGATGGCACGCTTCTGGCCCTGCTCGGCCCCGCGGGCTCGGGCAAGACGACGCTCCTGCGGATCATCGCCGGCCTCGAGTGTCCCGCTGCGGG
>SXWC01000110.1 GCA_005789975.1 Planctomycetaceae bacterium | reverse complement strand
CGGCCATGAAATCTGGCGACCGAAGCCGAAGCCATCGGCGGCGTCCCCGAGTTCCTGACGTCAGGAAGCCCGACGGCGTTTGCCGCCGCCCTTGCGGTCGCCCGCCTTTAGCCAGTGCTTGCTGCACCACTGCGGCACATGTTCGGGCTTCTCGGTCAGCCGTCGGTACGGCTCCGCGAGCCCTGCGGCTTCCATGAGCCGTACGATCGCGGCGCAGTTCTCCATGTGGTACTCCGTAAGATACAGCTCCTGGGCGATCTCCTTGTAGGTCTTTCCCTCCAACCGCCGCTCCACGATCACCCGGGCATGCTTCACCAGCTGCGGCTCGGCAAACGCATTGACCACGAGCGGTCGCTCGAGCATCACTGGCGGCTCGCCCTCCACCGCTGCCGCCTGGCGGAGCGGGCCCGCCACCGGTGTCGGGAGTGCCGCCACGAGATTGATGGCGAACTCCAGCCGCGGCACCACCCGCTTGCCGTCGATCCGCATGAAGGGAACGACCCGAATAGGCCCGTCCAAGAGTTGCCGCAGAATCACCGCCGCCCGGGCCTCGTCGCCGAATAGCTGGCCCTTCACCGCCCCGAGATGCTCAAGAAGCTTCGCCTCCGAAGGCAGTTTCTCTTTGCGTCCTGCCTGCTCCTCAACCTCTCGCCGACGAGCCCGCACGATCACCAACTCCTGCTCCCGCTCGGCCAGCCGGGCGGTGAGCGACGCGAGAGCCCCGTCGCTGCTCTCCACGGCGGCCGAAAGCCGCTCGATCCCCGCCAAGAGCCTCTTCTCCTCCTTGTCGAGCTTCTTGAGTTCCGCGGCCACCGCGCCACCCTTCTCATGGAGCTCCTTCACGCGGGCAAGCACCGCATCACGGACGCCGTCGAGCGATAGCACCTCGTTGACGACGGCATCGAGTACGGCGGGATACACCCGCTCTCGCATGCAGTAGACACGGTTCCAGCACTTGCCCGTCGCCGAGGCGGAGCAGCGGAACGAGCCGTCCGTCTTCCCGTAGGAATACATCGGAGCCCCGCAGACTCCGCAGAAGAACACGCCGGCAAGCAGGCCACGACGCTGCCGGGTCGTGCCGCGAAGCGGATGGCCGGCACCGCGAACCGGCTTCTGGAAAACGCGACGCTTGTCGACAACCTCGTTGGCCTGGTACCAGAGGTAATCCGACACGATCCGCAGATGCGGGCTCTCCCGCGTCTGGATCTTGTCCTCGTCGTTCCAGACGTACTCCGATTTGCCCGTCCGCAGCTTTCGCTTCGCCTTCTTCTTGCGGAAGGTCTCGAAGCCCCTGTAGATCGTGCGGCGGATGATGGCGTTGACGTTACCAGCCGTCCACTTCGCCTGACGAGACCACTTGGCCTTCGCGAACTTGATCGAGTCGAGCCATTCGCCTACCTCGGCCGCCGTCTCTCCGGCGGCGACCCGTTCGAAGACCTCGCGGATGACCACCGCCTTCTCTTCGTCGATCTCGTCATAGAACGGGCCCTTGGCGGGTTCGGTCTCGGTCGCCGGCAGGGACGGTCGACGCTTGTACCCGATGACCGTGTTGCCGACGGCGGCACCACGGGCCCACAAACCGTCGTGGGCTCGCTCGATCCGCTTCCGGGTGTAGAAGTTCGAGCGGGCGTGCTGCATCTGGCTCATGTGCAGCCGATCCGGCCAGTCGTCGTCAGCCGTGTCGATGTAATCCGACGTGCAGATCACCCGCACGTCGGCGTCCACAGCCGACTCGAAGAGCTCGCCCGCCTTCGTGTGGTGGCGGTAGAGCCGGCTCGACTCCTCGGCGATGATCAGGTGCCATCGTTTGGCCTCGATGCCGGCCCAGACCTGATTGATCCCAGGGCGGTCGGCGATCTCGCCGCTGACCTCGGGCTCGGCAATGACGTCGATGACGACCTGCTGCGGCTTCCAGCCCTTGGGCAGGTTCGACTCCAGGAACGTCCGGCAGGATGCCACCTGGTCGTCGATGCTCGACTGCCGCTGCTCCTCGGTGGAGAAGCGGGCGTGGATCAGGGCGCGGAGCGGCTGCTCCTTCGGCAGCAGGATTGGTTGTCGGAGGTGCATCATGACGCACCACCTTTCGCCGCCGACGGCGGCACGAGCGTGGTCCCCCGGGCCTCGCCGCGGGCCCGAGCGGAGAGGCCAACCCTCTCCGGCATGGCCCTGAAAGACTTTGCCGAAACTTTGCTGAAGGGTCCTGACTTTGCCCAAAACGGGCCGCTCCGTTCCAACACCAGCCAACGATCACAAGTCGTTGACGGGCATGGACCTTGCGTCAGAAATCGCAGAAACTCCGTGACAGTCGGAAACAGCCTCGAAAGAATCCCGCCCTCTCCGTTTGGTGAAGAAGATCGAAGCGAACATGCCTTGTTTCCACGGCTCATCGCACAGCGAGTCATTTCCGACCTGCATGACTTTGCTGAGACTTTGAGTCCTCTACAGAATCTGTGGGTGAACGCAGGTTCGGGTAAGACGGCGTCTTCATGCCGGCTGTTGGCGGAGCAGGGTGCGATGCCTCACCGGCGTTCCTGCCCGCCCGACCGATCAACCAGGCCGATCTGGCCGCGCTCACCGAGCGGGTGCGCCGCCGCGTGATCCGGTGGTTCCGCATGCAGCGGCTGCTCGACGCCGCTGCCGCCGCCGACATGCTCACGTGGGAGAACAGCGGTTTTTCAGTCGACGCGAGCGTCAGGGTCACGCTCATCGACCGCGACGTGCCGAGCTATTGTCAGAGCGTGGAGCACCTGCTGCGCTCTAGCGCTCGGCCACCCTTCGCGCTCGAGCGACTCTCCGTGAGCCGCGGTGCAGACGGCCAGATCGCTCGCATCCGCTACGTGCTGCCGAGACATAAGGCGGCCAACTGGGTCGGACCCAGTCGCAGCCGCAAGTCCACGCGACCGGGGGCCAATGGCGTCGTCGAACCCTCGCCGTGTGAGTTACTGGACCGGCTCGCCGATCTCGTCCCGCCGCCGCGCAAGCATCGGCACAGGTATCACGGAGTGTTTGCACCGAATCACAAGCTCAGGCGGGCCGTGACGGCACATGACAAAAGGGAATGTCGGCAAGCGAGGCGATGCCGCGGCTGGCGGGTATACGGTCGGTGGACATACGGCGGGCGAGCATGCCACGGGAGGCTGCTGTGACGCGAATCACGCGAATCAAAAGCCCCGCTCGCACGACACCTCGCGGATCGCCTGGGCCAAGCTCATGGCGCGGGTGGGGGAGGACTTTCCACTTGCGTGCCCCACCTGCGGCGGCGACATCCGGCTGATCGCATTCATCACCGATCCGGGGCCGATCCGGAAGATCCTGACACACCTCGGCGAACCACTCGAACCACCGCCCCTCTCTCCCGCCCGTGGCCCGCCGACCGACTGGGGCGAGATTGTCCAAGCCCACGACGACCGGGCAATCTTTCAGGCGACGGATAGACGAGCTGCCCGTGATCGACATCCAAAGCCTCTGACCGTCGTCAGACGCGAGGCGACGAAGCCCCGGGAACGGCCGACTGGGACGCGGTCTGCGCCGACGCGAGAAAAACGCCACCGAAGCGGGTGCGGGGCGTAGTGGCGAACCGCCTCCGGACGCTCGGGCCGCCCAATTTCGACGCTCAAGGGCAGTCCGTCAGCCCGAAGACCGGTGCGGAGGTGCCATTGACCGGGCTATCCTTTTTCCTTCAGCGGAGCGTCAGCAGGCTCTGCAGGACGTTGAGCTTGTCCGCCCCGGCTTGCTTCACTCGCGGGCAGGTTGCACACGTCTCGCGCTGGGCGGTCTGGGATAGGTCCGAGGCCATGGCGTAGAACTCTCTGGCGGTGACCTCGCCGCTGTGATCCCGATCGAGGGCGGCAAACTGCGTCTTGAAGACCGTCGTGGCGGCCACCTCCGGCTCCGAGATCCCGTGGGACCCGTCGGCATCGACCCTCTCGATGACGCGGACCACCTGAATCCAGGCTGTCGGATCCACGATCAGCTCACCGCTGTCGCCGCTGTATAGCTGGAGCCTTCCGAACTGGTCGGCCAACAAGCGAGCCTCCATCACATCGACGCTCTCGTCACGGCTCGTGTCAGCGGCGTTCCACAGTCGGGCGGCGAGCGGTTCGACCGCGACCCGCACGCCCCCGAGCGACTGCAGGTAGCCGACGAGTTCCGTCTTGTTCGCCTGTCCGTCGCCGTCCTTGTCGACCGCGGTGATCAGCCGGTCTGCGACGGAGGCGCGGGGGTCGACGACCGGCCGAGCCTCGGCGACGGCGCGGCGGGCCTCCAGGAGTGACACCCTGCCGTCGCCGTCGGCATCACATTCGGCGAGCAGATCTTTGATCTCGCCACCGCGTTGGCCGGCCGCGTCGTCGCGGATCTTGGCCAGCCGCTTGACGACCACGTCGGCCTGGGCGTCGGTCACGCGACCGGTGCCGCCTGCCGCGAGCAGTTTCTTCACGGTTGGGCGATCGGCAGCCTGGGCCGTGCCGGCGGCCCCGATGGCCCGTGACGCTTTCAGGGCATCCGCGGCACGCACCGCGGCGTCGTCGAGCGACGGCGCCTGGCCGAAGGCAACCATGGGCGAGCCGGAGAGCAGCAGGATCGCGAGCAGGTGGGTACGCACGGAGAATCTCCTGTGAGCAAGTGACCGCACACCCGTATGTTCGGCGTTTCTGTGATTATTGTTCCTCGAACCTTTGGCCGCCGCAAGAGAGGCACGTCGATCGCGGGCAGCCCGTCGGGCCACTTTGGAAAGATGTCGCGGTCGCAGGCGATCTGGAGGGGCAGTTCGGTGGCCACCGTCGTCTGCCGGTCGATCGCCAGCACCCTGCCCGTCGCTCTCATGCTCGCCCCTCGCGGCATCGCCCCGCGTGCCGACGTTCCCTTTGGCCGAGTGCCGTCACGGCTTTCCGCAGCCGGTGATTCGGTGCGTGGACTCTCGCGTGCGGCCCGGGACGAGCCAGTGTGCGGCTTTGTGCCGTGGAGCGTCTGACATCCCGCTCGACGGTTTTCGAGCATCACGGGGGGATGGGGTAGGCTGAGTCGGAGGTGGTGGGCGATTCACCGCCGCCACATGGGAGCCAAAACATGCGATTCGTTCGCCATGATTCATTGCTGGCGGTGCTCGCATTCACTGCCGTGTCGCACCTTGCGCTGGCCGACTGGCCGCACTGGCGGGGCGATGACGGCAACGGGGTGTCGCTCACCGCGAAGCCACCGGTCGAGTTCGGTGCCGATCGCAACCTGCGCTGGAAGGTCGAGATTCCCGGCCGCGGTTCGTCGTCGCCGGTGATCATGGGCGACCTCGTGTTCGTGACCACGGCCGTGCCCGTGGAGGGCGAGGCGGGCATGCTCGACTTTCGGCTCCTCTGCATCGACCGCGAGACCGGCCGCGAGGTCTGGTCGCGGTCGTGCGTGAAGGCCGTGCCGCACGAGGGCACCCACGAGACCAACGGGTTTGCCTCGGCCTCGCCCTGCACCGACGGCGAGCGGGTTTACGCCCACTTCGGATCCCGCGGCCTGCACTGCTTCACCGTGGCCGGCGCGCCCCTCTGGAGCCGCGATTTCGGCGACATGACGGTTCGCCATGGCTTCGGCGAGGGATCTTCGCCGACATTGGCCGGCGAGATGATCGTCGTGCCCTGGGATCACGAAGGCCCTTCGATGCTCATCGCGGTCGACAAGCGAACGGGGAAGACCATCTGGGAGACGCCCCGCGACGAGCCCACCTGCTGGGCCACGCCGCTCGTCGTGGCCGACGCGGGTGGCACCAAGCAGGTGGTGATGAACGGTGAGAATGCCGCCCGCGGCTACGATCTCGCCACGGGCCGCGAACTCTGGCGGTGCGGCGGCCAGACGCAGCGGCCCTGCGCCTCGGCGGTGTCTGCCGATGGAAAGGCGTTCATCGGCAGCGGGTTCCGCGGGGCCTTTTTGGGCGGCTTCGATCTCGCCGGCCGCGGCGACCTGAAGGGAACCCCGCACGTGCTCTGGACGAGGCAGGCAGGAACGCCGGACGTCGCCTCCCCCCTGCTCTCGCACGGCCGCCTTTTCTACTACAAGGAGAAGAGTGGACTCCTGACCTGCATCGACGCGAACACGGGCGACCCGCACTACGAGACCACGCGGGTGCCGGGTGTGGCCCGCACCTACGCCTCGCCCGTGGCCGCCGGGGGGCACGTCTACCTCACCGACCGCAGCGGCCGGATTACCGTGATCGACGACGGCCCCCGGCTGAACGTGGTCGCCGAAAACGACGTCGGCGAGGGCGTCGATGCCACGCCGTCCCCAGCGGGTGATTCGCTCTTCGTCCGCGGCGAGCAGCGCCTGTTCCGGTTCGTTGCCCCCTGAGCCTGCGATTCGGGGCAAACACCCCGCGGTTGTTTCAAGGCAGCAGGCGGCAGGCGGCGCCGATGCTCGACCCGCCCCACGGATGGCCCCGCTTTCTCCCGGGGATGTTGCCCTGCCCCATCGATGGATTGACACTGTAGGATAACACTGTATGATAATCGCATGGCACCCACGAATCAGCCGGCTGAAATCACGATCACGGAACTCGCCACGCTCGTCGCCGAGGCCCTCGGCAGCGGGTACGAAGGGGTCCGGAGCGGCCGGGTGCGGCAGGTGCCAGACGCCCGCACCATTCGCTGGTACCAGACCCTCGGCATGGTCGAGCGGCCCGCCGCCTTTCGCGGCCGTACCGCACTCTTCACGAGGCGGCACGTGGCCCAGTTGGCGGCCATCAAGAAGCTGCAGGCCGCGGCCCTCCCGCTCACCGACATCCAGCAGGCCCTGGCCGGCAGGACCGATGCCGAACTGGCACGGGCCGCCGGCATCTCGCTCAAGAACCTCGACAGCCTGATCGCCGCCGCCACGGCCGCCCGCTCCAAAGCGAACGCCGCCCGGCTGACCGCGGCCCTCTCGCCGACCCTCGACGCCGCACCCAGGCCCGCCACGGCCTTCTGGAAACACCGACCGGCGGATGTGTCCGCCGCTGTGCCGGCCCCACTGGCGAACGGCGCTCTGCAGACGCTCACGCTTGCCGGCAGCGTGGCCCTTCTCTGGAACGGCCGCCCGCTCACCGCCGCCGAAGCCGTGGCCGTGGGGAAGCTGGCCCGGCCCTTGATCGAACTCCTGTCGTCGTGTGCTGCCGGCAGTGCGGCCGAGCCTTCCCCGGTTAAAGCCCCTTCATCCACTCGGCCACGCACTGAGGCTCGCTCATGATCCGCTCGCTCACGCCCGACGAAATGACCGATCTCATGGGCGTTGCCGCCGAGACCGGATTCGGCACGATCGACACCAGCCGCGGCAGTCTGCCGCTGCGGTCGCTCGACGTGGACGTGTGGATCGACGGCCTCACGGCCCACACCACCGTGAAGCAGCAGTTCGTGAACGTGTTCGACGAGACGCTCGAGGCGACCTACGTGTTTCCGCTGCCACCGCGGGCGGCCGTCACCGGGTTTCGGATGGTGGTGGCCGGCGTCACGATCTTCGGCAGGATCGACGAACGGCAGAAGGCACGGCAGGACTACGACGAGGCCCTTGCGAATGGCCGGCGAGCGGCGATCGCCGAGCAGGAGCGGCCCGACGTCTTCACGCTCCGGGTGGGCAACATCCCGGCTCGATCTGCCGCCCGCGTGGAGTTCGCACTCGTGGCGCCGCTGGCGATCGACTCGCTCGAGGCCACCTATCGCTTTCCGCTCGTGGTGGCTCCACGGTACTGCCCCGGCGTGGCCCTCGACGGTGAGCCGGTGGGCGACGGCAACGCTTCCGACACCGATCTCGTGCCCGATGCCTCACGGATCTCGCCCCCCGTGATGCTGCCAAGGCTCAAGAGCCCGGTGCGTCTGGGGATCACCGCCCACATCGCCCCCTCCGCGATGGCCGGCGGCACGGCGACGGCCGATCCCATCGCCTGCTCGCTGCCGGCCGAGGAGGAGGTCGACGAACTTGGTGCGCGGGTGGTCACGGTGGTTCCGGAACAGCGGCTCGATCGTGATTTCATTCTGCGCTGGACCATCGCCGCCGATACGGTCGTGGTGCCGGGAGTGCTCCTGGAGCCCGCCGCTGTCCGGCAGGCGGGGCTGGGAACGGGGCACGCCGCGGACGACGCAGCCGGCGACGGCACGTTCGCGATCACGATCGTGCCGCCGGCGCAGGCACGGGTGGTCGAACGCCCACGCGACGTGGTGTTTGTGCTCGATCGCTCGGACAGCATGGAGGGCTGGAAGATGACGGCTGCGCGGCGGGCCGTGGCCCGGATGATCGACTCGCTCTGCGGCGACGACCGGGTGGCAGCGATCGCCTTCGACAACGTGGTCACACCTCTCGGCGTCGAGGCCGGCCTGGTCGCCGCCACCGACAGCAATCGCTGGCGGCTGCTCGAGTCGGTCGCGACGGTGGAAGCCCGTGGAGGCACGCAGATCGCCGCCGCCCTCACCGCAGGCTTCGATCTCCAGGCGACCGCCGCAGGCGGGCCGGCGGTTGCGGACGAGAGCCCCAGGGAGCGATTCGTCGTGCTCGTGACCGACGGCCAGGTGGGAGACGAGGATCGGGTGCTTTCCAGGCTCCAGGCGAAGATCGGCGACATCCGCCTGTTTGTCGTGGGGATCGACACCGCCGTGAACGAGGGGCTGCTCGGCCGCATGGCCGACGCCAGTGGTGGGCAGGTTGAACTGGTCGAGAGCGAGGACCGGCTCGACGAGGTGATGGACCGCATCCACGCCCGACTTCACGCGCCGCTCGTCACCGGCATCACCATCGAGGGGGATGGGATCGACGTGGTCGAGGGCTCGGTCGTGCCCGGCCGGATTCCCGACCTGCAGGCCGGCGTGCCGCTCGTGCTTCGGGGACGGTACCGGAATGCCACGTCGGCGGGGAGGATTCGCGTGCATGGCCGACATGTCACGGGAGGCGATTGGCAGGAGTCCGCGGCCTGTGCTCCAGGGACCGTGCGCGGGCTCGGCAGCATGTGGGCCAAGGGGATGCTGCGGCAGCTCGAGGACCGGTATGCCATGCTTCACGAAGGCCATGAAGAGCTGGAGCGGCGTCTCGTGGCCCTCTCCACCTCGTTCGGAGTGCTCTGCCGATTCACCGCCTTGGTGGCGATCGACGACCGCGATCCCGGCTCGAGACCCGATCGGCCGCCCCGGCGGATCATGCAGCCGGTGGATGTCTGCCGATACATGCGCTCGATGACGTTCAATCAGATGCCGTCGCAAGATGCGTATGAGATGCATTTCTTCGAACGAGCTTTTCTTTGCCCTGACGAAGGGCCGGAGCCGGGCCGTGTGCCTGCCCCCGATAAGTCGGCTGTCGTCTTCGAGCGTGCGAAAGCCCTCGTCGCGCGGGCGAAGCCACGGAGCGGTCGGCTCGCCGACGTCACGCCCGTCAAGGTGAGGCGGCTGCTGCGGGGCGTGATTCGGCTCCTGGGGTTGCTCGGCCCGATGTCCGGGCGGAGGCCGCTCATCGAGCGGCTGGCGACCGCCTACGGCCGCCTCTACGCCCTCCCGGACGACCGGCCGGCGCTGGTGCTGCTGCTCGACGAGTTGGCCACCGTGATCGAGGAGCACGGGACCGCCGATCGCTGGTGGACGATCGCCGACGTCGATGAGCCCGCGCCGTTCTGACGCAAGCTTCCCCCCACCGATGATCAGGCCGCGTGGATTCCCGCCGGCGTGGTCGCCGGCCGACGGCCTGCGGCTGGCGGCAGCACGTCGACCACGATTCGTTCGACGGGGGCCAGCAGGGCATTACGGAGCGCGAGGATGCCCCGCTGCGGCGCGGCCCGCCGCGAGACGCACCGCAGGGTCAGTTCGACCGTGCCGTGGGCCATCGTCGCGGTCGCGATCCCCGACAGTTCGCTCGCCTCGCGGTCGGCGGGCGCGATCAGGCGACCGTTGGCGAACAGTCCGAGCGTGCCGAACGCATGATTCCGCCAGGCATCGGCGACGAGCCGCACCGTGATCGCCGCTCGGCATCCGGCCGGAGCCCGGATGGCCAGCCGCGCATCGGGCATCCCCGCCCAGCGACAGTTGTCGTGGGGGAAAAGATGGTGCCAGCCGGGGCCAAGCAGGGGTTCCCGCATGGGATCGATCTCGAGGCGACCGGTGCCAGCGCACGGAATGGCGTGGCGGCTCAAGGGCCCGCCCAGCCGGATGGCCAGCCGCTCCACCCGCGGACGGTGGCGAAAGCCGGCGCACACGGCGTGGATCAAGGGCCGGCGGGCGAAGGGCAGCGCGGCCCGCGCGGTATCACCGGCCAGCCGATCCGCCCGCCGTGGCTTCCTCGTCCCACCGACAGCCCGTCGGGCCTCCAGCGCCGACAAGACGCCCGCGACACCGGGATGGGCTTCGGCGCCGAGCTGCCGGATCGATTCGAGCGCCACGCAGAGGGCGTCGGTCGCATCGGTCTGAGCGGCCAGCCGGGCGGCTGCCGCGGCGTCCACGTGGGCCACCATCCCGAAGATGTCGAACAGGCCGCTGGCGCCGCGGCCGGGCTGGAGGGCGTGGTGGATGGCCAAGAGGCAGAGAGTGGCCTCGGGGCGGAGGATGTGCACCATGCCGCAGGCCGTCTTCTCCGGCCTGCTCCATGCCTGCACGAGCCGCTCGTTCGTGCGATCGTCGAGATGATCGAACACCCGCCAATGAACGTCGAGATCGACGTCGTCGCGGACCACGTTCCAGCTGCCGCGTTGATTCATGATGCGGGCGGTCAGTTCCGTCCAGTCGGGATCCAGCCGCGGACGAAACCCCTGCTGCAGGAGTTCGTGCATGAGCCCTTCGGCCCTGTCGCGCGGGATGGAGAAGTCGATGTCGGCGAGCGGCCGCACCCGCCAGGCATCGGGATCGCTCCCCAGGCCGAAGCTCTTGAGCAGGAGGAGCGGAAACCGCCGGGCGAGCGGGCGAAGCACCAGAGCCGCCCGGGCGAGCTTGCGGCTGTTGCTCATCCAATGATGGCGGGAGATGCCTTCCAGATAGGGATCGCCGGCGGAAAGACCGCGGAGATGCCGCGCGATGTATCCACCCGCCCAAGCGAGGATGTCCGACGCCGTGGCGGGATCGTGCGCCGCCCGCCACGCCCGCCAGGCGTCCAGGGCCTCGCGGGGCCCGGCCAGCGCCGCCCGACAGATCAGCCGTTCCGATTCATCCATGCCCGCACCACCTTGAGGTATTCGCTGCGGTCAATGCGCTGCGTCGCCGTCGTGCTCGCCGCATGCACCCGCCGTTCGAGCGTCACCGTGTCGATGACCGTCTCCTTCAGGCCCAGCCCCTGAAACCGCGTGTACCACTCGATGAACTCCCCGGTGCGGAGTTCCGCATCGAACGGGCCGACCCGCCGCCATGTCGCCCACGGCAGGAGCAGGCCGCCGGCGGCGTAGGCGGGCCGCAGTTCCGCGGGCACGTGCAGCGACATCGGTCCCGGGGCCGCGAAATGCCGGACCTGCCCCAGCGCCGCATCGCCGCCGCTCGAGCGCAGCGCCGCCACGAGGTCGCGGGTGCGGGTCGCCGGCCAGCGGTCGTCGGCGTCGAGAAACGCCAGATACCCGGCGTCGCCCGATCGCACGCCGAGGTTTCGCGCCCCCCCGGCATTGAGACCGGTCTCGCTGCGGATGAGCGCCACGTGGGGATGGCTTCGATACCGTGGCGGGAGGACGACCGGCACGTCGCTCCCGGCATCCACGACGATCAGCCGCGGTGCGGCGTCGATCTGGTCGAAGACCGAATCGATGGCCTCCTCCATGTAGGCGGTGACGTTGCGCACCGGCATCACGATCTCAACGGTCGTCGGCATGCGGGGCAGGCCTCCCGGCGAGCAGTTTGCGACGGACGACTTCCAGCACCGCCCGGTTGCTCACGCCCGTGTCGGCGGAGGCATTGCGGGCGTGGACGTGGCGGTGGACCACCACCTCAGGCACGACCGCATGGGGCAGCCCGAGGTCTCGGGCCCGGGCGAACCATGCGACGTCGTCCGCACCGATCAAGAGCGCCTCGTCGAGCGGTCCGACGATTCGCCACGCCGTCCGACGGACCACCAGCGCACTCGGCAGAAAGCCGGCCTGCGGGCCGGCCAGCCACTCGGGCCGGCACCAGGCCGGACGGGCCAGGCCGTCGGCGAGCACGAAACGCTGTTGGCCCACGGCATACATCAGGCTCGCGTCGGCGACGAACAGCGGGATCTGCAGCAGCAATTTCCCCGGCACCCATTCGTCGTCCTGATCGAGGAAGGCGACGAAATCGGCCCCGCCCGCGGCCACGCCACGATTTCGGGCCGCCGCCGCCCCGCGGGGCGTGGCGTGGGACAGGACCGTGAGCCGCGGGCACGCGTCGGCCAGCCGGGCGAGCACCCGGGGCGATTCGTCCGTCGAGCCGTCGTCGACGGCGAACACCCGCAGATCCCACGTGCCCTCCTGCGACAACACGCTCTCCACCGCGCGGCGGACGAATGCCGCGCCGTTGTGGACCGGGATTACGATGTCGATGGCGATGCTCATGCGACCAACCGCTCCACGTGCTCGGCGATGCGGGCCAGCGGCAGCCGTCCGGCGGTGTAGGTCGCAGCCCGCTCGCTCACCAGCCGCAGCCGGCTGAAGGCCGCGGCCTGGAAGAACGGAAACTGGGCGATCGTGTTCGGGGCGGTGGCGAAGAACGCCGTCGCGGCGGCGACGGGGGCGAGCTCTGCCGGGCCGTTCTCCGTCAGCACGAGCGTGGCCGTGTGGTCGGCGACCAGGGGACGGAATCCCACCCCCTGCGGGCCGCCGAGAAAGTGGATTTCCTTGCGGGCCTGATCGTCCCAGGCCACCGCAGCGGTCTCGCGGCGCGGAAACTCCGGTCCGCCCGGACGCACCTTGAGCGTGGGGTAGACGCCCCACACCGCCCGGCCGGCGGTGGCGGCATCCAGTTCCACCACGTTGTCGCCGAGATACTCGAAGCCGGCGGCGAGGCAGGCGCGAACCAGCGTGGTCTTGCCCGCGCGGCCCGCGCCGGCGACGACCAGCCCACGATCGCCGCGAACGACGGCGGCCGCGTGGAGCAACACATGACCATCCGCGATTGCCGCCCAGTGGAGCAGCGGCCGGCAGAACTCGGCGTGTTCGCGGGGGGCGACCGCGCGACCCGGCACGAGCAGTGCGGCCCTGCGGTCGGGATCGTAGGCCAGAAGAAATCCCCGCTCCGGCTCCAGACAGACCAGCCACGGCGCCAACTCCTGCGGGGGCCGCACCCCGCGTGCCGTGTCGGCATCGATGATGCAGCCGTAGGAGCCCCGGCGGAGACCGCTGCAGTCGGGCAGTTCGCAGAGCGCCTCGGCGGGCAGGATGGTGAGCCCGAGTTCGGGCCGCCGACCGGTCGCGGGCCACAGCCCGCGTGTTTCGACGCGGCGCATCTGCTCCGCCGCACCGCCGACGACGAGATCACGGCTCCCGAAGTGGAAGCGGAGGGGCCGGTCGTGCGGTGACCGTCCCGCCTCGTCGAGGCGGTTGGTCAGCCACTGTGCCAGGCGTCCGAGGAGCGTCATGCAACGCGGGCCTGCGGCCAGCCCGCCGTGGGGTCGGCCTCGTGGATCGGGTCGAGGCCGAGGATGTCTTCCAGGTCGGTGAAGCTTTCGAGTGCAAAGCCGCCGAAGGTCCACGGTCCTGTCGCCTGCTCCGGCTGAGGGCCGTCGGCATCGACGGCGGTGATCAGCCCGTGCCCGTGAAGCTCGTCCACGATGGCGGGGAGGCGGGCCGCGAGATCGCCCGCGTTGCTGCACGAGTCGATCAAGGCAGCCGGCGACGGCGCCGTCTCCAGCCGATCCCAGAGGGCGGTCGAGGCCTCGTCGAGGCGGAAGTAATGCCCGGTGAGCAGATTGATGACGACGGTCTGCCCCGCGCCGCGGTCATAGATGACGGCGGGTGCATTGATGCGGTAACGCTGCGCTGAATTGATGCAATTCATGGACACACTCCCAGTGACACGAGGATGCTGCGAATGCCCTCCCGATGGAGAGCGGGGGAAAACGACGCCGAGATGAACGCATGCCCTTCCCGCGACAGACAGTGCCAGGCCGCGGCGTCGCCAACCAGGCGATCGATCGCGTCGATCCATTCCGCGGGATGTGAGCGGACGAGCACACCGGCCGCGTCGCGGCCGTGGACACCCTGCGGCAGCCCCTCGACGCCAAACTCGGTGGCCACCACCGGCAGGCCGCGGGAGAGATAGTCGAGGGTCTTGCGTTTGAGCCCCGCACCGAATCGCAGCGGTGCGATGCCGACCATCGAGCGGCGCATGACGAGGGCGAGATCCGTCTCGGAAAGCGGCCCGTGAAACTCGACGCCGGGATGCTGGAGCGCCGCGGTCAGCCCGGGGGGCCAGGCGCCGCACACGGAGAGGGATGCACGCGGATGGCGCGCCCGCACACCGGGCCAGATCTCACGGATGAACCAGGCGATGCCGTCACGATTGGGGGCGTGGGCCGCGCCGCCCACGAAGACGAGGCGAGTCGGTCCGGTTGGCCGCGGCATGCGCGGCTCCGTCGGCATGGCGAAGTAGGGGACGGCCACCACGGCCGCTCCGGGAAACGCGGTCACCGCGGCCCGGGCCTCGGCGGAGGTCGGCACCACCGCGAGATCGGCGGTGCGGAAGCAAAAGTCCTCCACGAGCCGCATCACGTCGGCCGCGCGGGGATCGAGCGTCGGATCGAAGGCCCGCTGCAGGCCGAGCCGCACGTGGTGCAGGTCGTGGGCGAAGAACACCTTCGGCGCCGGCACGTCGGCCAGGCTGCCATGCAGGCGGGCGAAGAGCCCGGGGCGGCTCAGGAGCACGATGTCCGGGAAGAAACTCCGCACCCGCTCGGGCAGCGCTCCGGCCGACTCGTCGCCGACGAGCACGTCGCAGCCCAGTCCGCGAGCGGCCGAGATGAGATCGGCGACGGCGCGGCAGCCGGCATCACGATCGGGCGTGAGCGGCCCGGCCTCGCAGATGGCGATCCGCAGCGGGCCGTGGCGGCCCGCTGCCGGGAGCCGGGCCGGACCCGCAGGCATCGGATGCTCCGCCAGCGACGCGTTCACGGTGGTGCAGGCTCCAGCGGGGGCGATTCAGGCGGCCAGGCGGTTCCGCGCGACACGACTGACGTGGTCATGGATCAGGTCGTACGGGTAGTCGGTGTGCCGTTCGATCCAGCGACGGATGCGGGACAGTCGCAGGCCGCACGGATTGCGGGTGAACAGATCGACCTTGATGAGCGGCACACCCGTCTCGAGCACGCGCTTCCAATGCATGTGGTTCGGGTTGTGGTGTCGTCGCCGCGCTTCGCGGCGATACCGACGCCCCTCCGCTTGCCGCCGCACGAAGCGGCAGCCGTTCGCCAACCATTCCCCGAACGCGATCCGGCCGGTTTCCCGCCGTGCGTCATATACCGCGCGGACCCGCAATCCGGCGGCCTCGCACCGCGTCAGCCAACGCAGTTCGTAGGCTTCGATCGCGTCCACCTTGCGCTGAAACGGCCTGATCTCACCCCACAACCGCCTGCCGAAGGGCGACTCGATCGTCTGCCTCGACATCCCCATGAAATACGACTGCAGGTGAGCGACATGCTGTTTGGAGATGGTCATTCCCCAGACGTCGGCATCCTGGATGGCCGGCGACTCGAAGACGCGTTCGATCGGCCAGAGCGGCCCGAACGCGCTGCTGTTCGCGAAGAGCACCTCGTCGAATCGTGACGCGTCGATCGTTGCCAGGGCGGCCTGCCAGCTCCCCAGGTCGAAGCCGGTGTTGTCGCGGACGATGATCCGATCGCTGACCGCCTCCAACTCCGGCGAGGGCACCTGATAGTTGGTGGAAACGAACACGATCAGATCGACGGCCCGGCGGTACACCTCGAGCGCGTGCAGGACATGGGCATCGACGATGCCATTCACATCCCAATGCGCGTAGATGAGACAGCGGCGTTTCATGGGCCGAACCGGGAGGAATCGTCTGCGGGACGTATACAGCCGTCGGGTGAGCCCGTCAGCGGCAATGACCCGCGGCGCCGGGCCTCCGCGGCCGGCCCTCCCCCCAGCCTGCCCCTCTTGCCGGCGCTCCCTCCGTCTGGCGTCGCGGGGGAGCGGGAGGAATCAGGGCGATGTCGCCTTGTCGGGACCGGGTCCCGGCTGGCCGACCCTCTCGCGGAGCTTCTCCGGGCCGGCTTGCCCATTGTCCGTGCCGCCGGGGAAGGCATACCAGTGCGTCGTGGTGGCGTAGTCGTTGCGGGTGTCCGGTTGCCAGTGAAACAACTCCATGTCGAACGCGAAAGCCGTCTTGAACGGAATCCGATCGTGGATCCTCACCCGCTCGTTGGTGGTGTGGCCGACGCCCGAGTTGCCCTGGGCCATGGGCTGGCAGTGAAAGGGGGTGGAGAAAGGAGAGCCACCGTTGAAGGCGTAGCCGTAGTAGTCCTCCGAGCCGGTGCCGAAGTGAGAGGGAAAGGCCTCCCCATCGACGAAGATCTTTTCATCCCCCTCTCCCCACCACGGGCCGAGCGGGCCGCCCATCACGGGCCGGTTGTAGAGAGAGAGCGAATCACCGACGTAGACGCCCTTTCCGGCGATGGTGATGAAGTTCCAGTCGCTGATGTGCTGCGGGTCGGTGTTGCTGCCGAAGCGGAGCATGGTGTCACCCCGCCAGGCGGTGTGGAAAAACATCGTCCGGTCCGTCCAGCGCCAGTCGGCGATGCCGATGTCGGCGAGCTTGACCTCGACGGATGCTTCGGTTGCCCGGTTGACGACGCGGACTTCGGCCGATTCCCTGAAAGGCATGGGCCACCAGCAGGTCAGCCAGCCGTCCTCGTCCACCGCCCGCCACCAGTCCTTGAAGGGATGGAGGCCGGGGCCGCCGCCAAAAAACTCCCCGACGGGCGCGTTGACGGTCTGCTTCCCGTCGAAGGTGGCCTCGATCACGGTCGAGCGCATCGCCTGCGGGAGGTCGGTCGCGACGAGCCTCATCCGCAGGACGGCGATCGCGCCGCCCCCCCTGATTTCGCGGGCGAGGCCCGCGCCCGGTGCGAGCCGCTCCTTGCCCCCCGCAACCGTGCGTCGGATCGGGAGGACGTTGTTTTCCGGCTGGAGAAGCTCCCGCCCGACCTCGTCGATCAGCCCGCGATTGGCCTCCAGGTCCTCCCTCGTCAGGGATTTCACCGCGGTCCCGGCGGGGTACTGAAGGTAGTTGATGTTGTAGAAGAGCGACTCGTTGGAAAACGTCGGCTCCGCCTTCGTGAAATCCGCACCGGGTGTCGCACTCTCGAAGGTGATCCGGCAATGCTTGCTGAAGGGTATCGGCAGGTAGAGATTGCGGCCGCCGCTGAGGATCTTCGCCAACGGCGGACCGGCAAGGAGGCCGCCCTCAGCGCCGCCGACCAAGACGGTTCCCTGTCCGGCGACGAGCGGTTCGGTGGCCCCGTCGAGGTAGATTCGGACCGTTCCGGCATTCCGGAACTGGGTCAGCCACCAGCGGGTCACGACGCCCGGCCCGTCCACGTCGAGCATGATCCATTCCCGGCGTTCGCCGACCTCGACGCTCCCCTCGAACTGGTCGAAGTCACCGCCGGCGAACCAGTCGGGATGGCCGGGCATCTTCGCCCGCCGGTTGTAGCTGCTGGCCTGCTTGCAGGTGAACTCCGGCAGCGGAAACTCCGCGATCGCGGTCCGGTCGAGCATGCCCCGCAGCAGGCTTTCGAGATCGATCGTGTCGGCGGCGACGGCCCACGATCCGCAGGCGAGGATCACCGAGACGGCCAGGCCATGAAGCAGTTTTGCCCGAGCCGCCATCATGATCGCCCCTTGGGAGGGCATCCGGTCTTCCGGCGCCCGAGCGGGAATGGGTCCCTGTGGCACACAGGGACGCAGCTCATTTCGGCGATCGACGGCGAGACAGCCCGGCGAGTGCCACGCAGGCGAGTCCGAGCAGGACGGAGGTCGAAGGCTCCGGAACCGGCTGGATCTCCATGGAGTTGATGAAGCCTTCCGCGGTGTTGTTCACGCCTTCCCACTGAACGTAGAAGATGTTGTTGGCATTGGAGGGACCGACGAGATTCGAGAGCGTCACGGTGCTTCCCGGGTTGCCGGTGTCGTTGGTCGTGCCGACGACGAGAGTGCCGGTGGCCAGCAGGTTGCTGTAGCCGGAATCGTCGAAAACGCTGTAGCGAGTCTGCTCATTCCCGGCTGCGACGTACTGTTTCGAACCATAGAAGGTCAGGTTGTAGAGTTGGCCGGGGATCATCTGTTGCAGCTGGAAGCGACCGACGTTCGTGGTGCCGTTGTTCGACTTGAAGAAGTCGATCGCAGCCTCGCCCAGAGCCAGATTGCCGAGGGTGCCCACGTTCAGCTTGGCCTGCGCCTGGGCGATCTCACCGGAGGTGGGAGGATTGGTCGTCGGGCCAATGAGGCTGTTGTAACTGTCGGTGTCACCAAGGCCGTCCGGAGCCCAGTCGATCGTCGTGGCCGAGCCGCTGGTATCGATGAGATTTGCGGTATATCCGAAGGCGACGCTATTCCAGTTGCCGGGCGACGTCACGCCGCGGAACGTGGAGGCGTTGCCGAAATCGATGAGGATGCTCGCGGCGCGAGCGCTCGGCGCCGCGGCCACCGCAAGCAGCGAGGCAAGACAGAGATGTCTGAGGCAGAGATGTCCGAGAAAAAAGTGTCTCATGATCGCGTGCAGGCTCTAGGAGTCCTCACCACCCAGCGGCCAAAAGAGTAGCCCCGCCGGCGGCCCGTATGCAAGCGGTCCGGGGGGATGGCCGAAAAGCCCCGAAAAATCCCGCGAAAAGGGGGCCGGTCCGGGCCGTGACGTCGCCGGGCGGGCCCGAAATCGAAGCCTCTTCGCCTGCCTCGGACGCCGGTCTGGTCGCCACCTTCGATGTTGCCGTCATCGGGCTGCATCCCTGGAAGAACGGCGGTGTCACTCGGTGAGTTCGCGGGCCAGGAACGTCCAGCCGAGGGCGTCCATGAACGCCTTCTGCTTGTTGTCGGCCGCGCCGCCGTGGCCACCTTCGATGTTCTCGTAGTAGAGCACCCGCTTCCCGAACTCCAGCAGCCGTGCCGTCATCTTGCGGGCGTGGCCGGG
>SXWC01000109.1 GCA_005789975.1 Planctomycetaceae bacterium | reverse complement strand
TCGCCGGCGGCGATGCGATTGACGACCGACATCGGGAGTTGGTGGATGCGTCCCATGCGTGCCGGCGGCTCAGGCGAGCCCGTATTCCTTGATTTTTCGATACAAGGTCCGCTCGCCGATCCCCAGCAGGGTGGCCGCCTGCTCCCGATTGCCGCCGGTCAGCTTGAGCGTCTCGGTGATGAAGATTCGCTCGACCTCCTCCAGCGGGCGGCCCACGAGCGCGGCGAGCCCCGACTGCATGTCGGGCGGGGCTGCCGCAGCCGCCGTGTCGGGCTCGAGTTCCAGTGGCAGGTCGTCGACGTCGAGCATCTCGTCGCAGTCGACCACCACCATGCTTTCGATCACATTGCGGAGCTGCCGCACGTTGCCGGGCCAGGCATAGGAACCGAGCTTCACCCTTGCCGGCAGCGACATGCCCTTGATCGTCTTGGAGTGTCGTCTGGCGAAATGCCTGACGAAGTGCTCGATCAGCAGCGGGATGTCCGTGGCCCGATCGCGGAGCGGCGGAATCCCGATCGTCACCACCTTGAGCCGGTGGTAGAGGTCGCTGCGGAAGGGCCCGCTGACGATCGCCTCCTCGAGATTGCGATTGGTCGCCGACAGGATCCGCACGTTGACGCGAACGGGTGTGTTGGAGCCCACCCGCGTGATCTCGCCCGATTCGAGCACCCGCAGGAGCTTGATCTGCGTCGCCATCGGCATGTCGCCGACCTCGTCCAGGAAGAGCGTGCCGCCGTTGGCATACTCGAACTTCCCGATCCGGTCGCTGGAGGCGTCGGTGAAGGCGCCTCGGACGTGGCCGAAGAGTTCGCTCTCGAGGATGTTCTCGCTCAGCGCGGCGCAGTTGAGGGCCACGAATGGCTTGCTTTTCCGGGGGCTGTTCTGGTGGATCGCCTGGGCGACGAGGTCCTTGCCGGTGCCGGTCTCTCCCTGGATCAGCACGGTGGCGTCGGTGGGGGCGATCCGCTTGAGCCGCTCGATGAGACCGAGCATCTGGGGGCTCGAACCAACGACCCCCTCGAAACCGAACTTCTCGTCAAGCCGGCGATGAAGCTCCTGGTTTTGCCGCCGCAGCCGCACTCCCTCGGCCGCCTTCTCGACGGCCGCCCGCAGATGGGCCATGTCGAGCGGCTTCTGCAGATACGTGAAAGCGCCCTGCTGCATCGCCGAAACGGCCGAGGGAATCGTGCCGTGGCCGGTCACCACGATCACCTCGGTCTCGGCCGACGCCTTCTTGGCCCGGGCGAGGATCTCGAGCCCGCCGATGTCGTTCATCATCAGGTCGGTGACCACGATGTCGAACGGCTCCGACTCGATCCGGTGGCTTCCTTCAACGCCGCTGCCCACCACCGTCACCTGGTGGCCCAGCCGGGCCAGCACCTCGCCCATGGTGCGGGCGTGGACGATGTCATTGTCGACCACGAGCACGCGTGTCGCCGCGGCCCCATCGGCAGGGGCGCCCGCCTCGGGAGAGGACTCGGTCCGACTGGCTGACGCTGCGGCAGAAGGCGCGGAAGACATAGAGGGGATGGTACGAAGCCCATGGGGCGGGCGTCCAGTTGCCGCGACGGCTCAGGCCGGCGCGGCCGGTGGGGCCGTTTTCGCCGCGCGGGGCAGCCGAGGGGGTGCGGGCAGCCAGATCGCGACCTTGGTGCCCCTGCCCGGCGCGCTCTCCACGTCGATCGTGCCGCCGTGGGCCTCGACGATCTTGCGGGCGGTGGGCAGCCCGAGGCCCGATCCGCCCTGTTTGGTCGTGTAGAACGCTCCAAACACCTTCCCGAGGGTCTCGGCACTCATGCCGGGGCCGGTGTCGATGAGTTCCAGCAGCACGCCGAGTCCGGAAGACCTGGTGCGGACCACCAGCTGACCGCCCCCGTCCATCGCCTGCACGGCGTTGATGAGCAGGTTGAGCACGGCGGAGCGGAAGGTCTCGCGGTCGAGCCGGACGGCCGGGAGCTCCGGGTCGAGGTAGCGGACGATCTCGACGCCCGCGTTCTCCGCGCGAATCTCGAAGAAATCGAGCAGTTGCCCGATCT
This sequence comes from Planctomycetaceae bacterium, assembly GCA_005789975.1. The sequence goes on along the minus strand of SXWC01000109.1, from coordinate 640 downwards.
CGGTGTTGACGTTGCCCGGCTCGAGCGTGAGCGACTCCTGCCGGGCAAAGTCGAGGAAGTCGCCGAGCAGTTTCTGGAGCCGGTCGCACTCCTGCCGCACCAGGTCGATCTTGGCCTTCGCCCGCCGATCCCGCTGCTTGGTGGGCGAGTTGGAATCGGTGCCCTCGAAATCCTCCGCGAGGAGCTCCATGTTGAGCCTGATCGTTGACAGCGGGTTGCGGATCTCGTGGGCGAGGCCGCCCACGAGAGCCGCAAACTCCGCATATGTCTCGGCCCGAGAGCGGTCGGAATCGTCGTTGGACGACATGGCCGGCTCCGATCTCACAAGGCCCCGATGGCGAACGTCACTCCGCGGCGGGCGAACCGCCGGCAGCCTCGGCCTGCTCCCGCAGCGCCGCCTTGCGGCTGAGCTTGACGCGGTCCTGGTCGTCGACCGCGATCACCTTGACCCGCATGACATCGCCCACGCGACAGAAGTCGCCGACGCTCTTGACGAAGTCGTCGGAAAGTTCGCTCACGTGGCAGAGGCCGTCCTTGCCGGGCACCAACTCGACGAACGCGCCGAAGTCCTTGATGCTCGTGACACGACCTTCGTAGATCCGACCGACCTGAATCGACGCGGTGAGGCCCTCGATCTGCG
>SXWC01000108.1 GCA_005789975.1 Planctomycetaceae bacterium | reverse complement strand
GATGCTCTAACCAACTGAGCTACGGCCCCGGGACTATCCTACCGACGGCATCCGGCCCGGCAACACGACCGCAAGGACCCTCGGGATGATCCGCCACGCAGCGACCGGTGCGCTCACCGCCACGTTGTTTCTGATCCTCGGCACGCCCCTGACGGCCGACCAATCGGCCCGGCCCGCGTGGGGCCGGATCGACGACAGCGGCTCGGGGATCGGCCGGTACCTCTTTCTCGTGACGGACTGGCCGGCCGACGGGCGGCTCGAGGTGCCGCCGGGCTTTCCCGAGATTGTCCGCGGCTCGGCCGTTGTGGACGGCCACCCGGAGGATCTTTCCATCGACCACGACTCCGACGCGACGAGCATCGCCGTCGTCGCGGCCGGAGCGGGCAGGCCGGCCACCGTGGCCATCGACACCGCCGACGCGACAGGGCAGTTTGACGACGGCCGGATCGTGCTCACATCCCGCACCGCCACGGTGACGGGCGCGCGGGCAAAACTGGAGGAGCACCCCGCCCATCACCGGATCGGATCCTGGACCGACGCCACGGAGAGCGTGTCATGGACCCAGAAACTCACCCGCTGGGGTGCGTATGACGTGCGGCTCTGTTATGCGGCGGCTTCGCCACCCGGCACCGAAATCGAGGTTGCACTCGGCGAAACGCGGCTCACGGGTCGACTCGAATCGACCGGAAGCTGGTCTCGCTATACGACGATTCCGCTGGGCCGCGTCGTGATTCCGGCCGCCGGCGATCTCTGCGTGACCGTGCGGTGCACCAAACTCGTGGGAGACGCCGTCATGATGCTCAAGGCGGTCACGCTGACGCCCGCATGCGAAGGCACGCCGCCGGTGCAGGCTCCCGATGGCACGGTGACGCTGCACGGCCGCGACGCCACCGTTCGCGGCACCATGCTCCGGTGGGAGCCGGCGGAAAAGAAGCAGACGCTCGGTTTTTGGACCCGATCGACCGACGCCGCGGAATGGCTGTTCACGGTGCACACCCCGGGCGAGTTCGCGGTGGAGGTGTTGCAGGGCTGCGGCACCGGCCAGGGGGGCAGCGAGATGGCGATCGAGATCGACGCGGTGCGGCCCACACCGGCGGGACTGTCGTTCACCGTCGAAGACACCGGCGGCTTTCAGGTGTTTCGCCAGCGGACGGTCGGCCGCGTGACGATCGCCGCCGAGGGGAGCCACACGCTCCGCGTGCAGCCGCGGAGCATCGCCAAGGCCGCCGCCTGCGACATCCGTCAGATCCGGCTGGTGCCCGTCACGCCATGACCGCGGCCGGAAAATGCCCGAGAGAGGACTTGAACCTCCACCCAGTTACCTGGACAAGAACCTGAATCTTGCGCGTCTGCCAATTCCGCCACTCGGGCGAGTGGACCATCGATCGTAGCAGCCCTGTGGCCGCACGAAAGCCCCCGGCCGGGAGGCCGGGGAATGCAGCCCGCCGGAACGGTCGGCTCCGCGTCATGCCGGCGGGCGACACCGGGCCACGAACGCCGCGTAATCCTTCGGGGTGTCGATTCCGCGGGCGGCATGGTCGATGCGGGCCGCCACGATCGGAATCCCGGCCTCGATCACCCGCAGCTGCTCCAGACTCTCGATCGCCGCCAGCCTCGATTCCGGGAGCGCCTCCCACCGCTCGAGGACGCTCCGCCGGTAGGCGTAGAGCCCGACATGCTGCCAATAGAGCGGCGGCTCCGCGGAGAGCAGGTCGTCGGTCCAGTCACGGGCCGCCGGCACGGCCGCGCGACTGAAGTAGATCGCCCGCCAGCATCCGGCCTCGGCGGTGTCGTCGCCCCCCCGCCACGGCGTGAGCACCGCCTTGACGGCAGCCGGATCACGCAGGTCGTCGACTCGGCGCATCGGAGTGACGAGCGTGGCCACGCCCGCCTCGGGGCAGCGGGCGAGGAGGTCGATCGCGGCGTCGATCGCCGCCGCGGAGAGCTCCGGTTCGTCCCCCTGCACGTTCACGATGACATCGGCCTCGGGCAGCCGATCGAGGGCTTCGACGATCCGTGCCGTGCCGCTCACGGCCTCGGGAGACGTCATCACCGCCTTGCCCCCGAACCGCTGCACGGCCGTCGCGATCTCGTCGCTGTCGGTCGCCACCACCACCTCACGTGCGGCCCGCGCGGCCCGCGCGGCGGTCCAGGTGTGTTCGATGAGCGGCCGGCCCGTTTCGGCGAGCAGCATCTTGCGGGGCAGTCGCGTGCTGGAGAGCCGCGCGGGAATCACGATCACGGCCGTTGGGAGCATGGCGGGGGTGCGTCTGGGCGGTGGCGGTCGATTCGAAAAAACCCGGTATCTCCCGGGTGCACGGACGATTTCGAGCGGAGACGATACTGCAGGGGGGCGAGAGTCGCAACGCTGAGGACCAACGGTCCGTGGACAAAGTCATCCATGACCTTCGTCCACGTGGTCGACCGGGGGAAACGCCGCGGGTTTCCACGGTCGACGATCTCCGCCGCCTGCTGCGGCCGACTCGACCCACGGCCTGCTAAACTGCACTGTCGGCTTACGTTCCGGGGATTTTCCAGATGTGCGGCATTGTCGGCTACGTCGGCTTTCGTCGAGCGACCGGCTTGATCCTGCAGGGCCTCCGCCGGCTCGAATACCGGGGCTACAACTCCGCCGGACTCGCGGTCCTCGACGAGGACGGCACGATCGGGGTGTTCAAGGCCGCGGGACGGTTGGCCTGCCTCGAATCACTCATCCGCGACGAGCCGCTCGAGGGCTCGATCGCCATCGGCCACACACGCTGGGCCACCCACGGCGCCCCCACCGACGTCAACGCCCATCCGCACCTCGGCCTCGGGGCCACCGGGACCACGCTCGCGGTGGTCCACAACGGAGTGGTCGAGAACTTTCGGCCGCTCCGCACGCGGCTCGAGGCGGAGGGCTACGTGTTTCGGTCGGAGACCGATACGGAAGTGATCGCCCACCTCATCGACAGCCAACTCGCCAAGGTGCTCGCCTCGAACCCGCCCCCGACGGAGGAGCCGGTCGATTCGCCCTTGGTGACGGCCGTGCGCGAGGCGGTGGCCCAGATCCGCGGCACCTACGGCCTGCTCGTGCTCTTTCGTGGTCATCCGGATCTGCTCGTCGCCGCGCGCTGCGGCAGCCCCCTGGTGGTGGGCGTGGGCGACGGCGAGCATTTCATCGCCAGTGATACCGGCCCCCTGGCAGGCCACACCGATCGGATCGTTCATCTCGCCGACCATGAGATCGCGGTGATCACGGCCTCGTCGCTGCGGATCATCCATCGCGATTCGGGAACGGTGGAGCCTGCGCTGCAGACCCTCGAACTCTCGGCCGCCGACGTGAGCACGGGTGGCTACCCCCACTTCATGCTCAAGGAGATTCACGAACAGCCGGAGTCGATCCGGGCCGCGATCCGCGGCCGGCTCTCCCACGACGACGCCACGGCCGTGTTCGGGGGATTGAACCTCACGCCGCAGCAACTGCAGCAGGTCAACCGCATCATCCTCACGGGCTGCGGCACGAGCTGGCACGCCGCGCTCGTCGGCGAATACCTCATCGAGGAGTTTGCCCGGCTGCCCGTCGAGGTGGAATACGCCAGCGAGCTCCGCTACCGCAACCCGCCGATCGACGGCGGCACGCTCCTGTTCGCGATCACGCAGTCGGGCGAGACGGCCGACACGCTCGCGGCCCTGCGTGAGATCAAGCGAAAGGGTCATCCGACGCTCGCCATCTGCAACACCGTGGGCAGTTCGATCGCCACCGAGGCCGACGGCGGCATCTACCTCCACGCCGGCCCCGAGATCGGCGTGGCCAGCACGAAGGCCTTCACGAGCCAATGCGTGGTGCTCGCGCTGTTGGCCCTCTCCTTCGGACGGCTCCGGCACCTGAGCTTCGAGCAGGGGCGGCGGTACATCGAGGACCTCGAACAGCTGCCCGATCTCGTGACGCGGGCCCTCGGGGCGGACGACGAGATCCGCCGGATCGCCGCGAAGTATCGGGATGCCGGCACGTTTCTCTATCTGGGCAGGCACGCCCACTTCCCGGTGGCCCTCGAGG
>SXWC01000107.1 GCA_005789975.1 Planctomycetaceae bacterium | reverse complement strand
GTCAACCAGGCCTATCTGGAGCGCGGCCAGCTCCATGTGGAGCGGATGAGCCGCGGCTACGCGTGGCTCGACACCGGCACCCACGACAGCCTGCTCGAAGCGGGGCAGTTCATCCAGTCGCTCGAGAAGCGGCAGGGTCTCAAGATCTGCTGCCCCGAGGAGATCGCCTGGCGAAACGGCTGGATCGACACCGACCAGCTCGAACGACTCGCCGTCCCCCTCGCCAAGAGTGGCTACGGCGGCTATCTCCTCGACCTCAGGCGCGAAGGGACGGCATCATGAACGTCATCGAGACCTCCATCCCCGGCGTGCTCGTGATCGAGCCGCAAGTCCACGCTGACGACCGCGGCCACTTCTTCGAGAGCTTCAACCACGCCGCGTTCGAGCGGGCGATCGGCGGCAACGTCCGTTTCGTGCAGGACAACCAGAGCCTGAGCAGGGCGCACGTGCTGCGGGGCCTCCACTATCAGGCCGAGCAGCCGCAGGGAAAACTCGTCCGCGCGGTCCGCGGCGCGATCTACGACGTGGCGGTCGACATCCGCCCCGACTCCCCGGCCCATGGCACCTGGGTGGGCGTCGAGCTCTCCGCGGACAACCGTCGTCAGCTCTGGATTCCCGCGGGGCTGGCCCACGGCTTCCTGGTGCAGTCGGACGCGGCCGAGGTCCTCTACAAGACGACCGACTATTACGCGCCGGCGGCGGAGCGGTGCATTCTCTGGAACGATCCCACGCTCGCCATCGCCTGGCCGCTGACCGCGGAGCCGGTGGTCTCGGCGAAGGATCGGCAGGGCTCCGCGTTCGCTTCCCTGGCTCCCCGGCCGGCCTGAGACGATCCGCTTCTGACGGTCGTCCGACGTGGCACGACGCCGCGGGTTGTTTCACCCCGCTTTTCTTGACTTGCACCTCGCCACGGGTAGGGTTGGACTCAGCGTCGTCGCGGGCCGCCCGACGGCCCGCGGAAGGCCGCTGAACCGTCCGAGGAGTCGCGGCCGCACGAAGCGACGACATGAGCGATACCGCCTCCTCTCCCCCCGTGCTCGTGATCGGCGGCATGCATCGTTCCGGGACGTCCTACGCGGCGTCGCTCGCGCATTCGGCGGGGCTGTTCCTCGGCGACCGGCTGCTGGGGGCCGATGCCACGAATGCCCGGGGGCACTTCGAGGATCTCGACTTCCTCGAGTTTCACCAGTCGCTGCTGCGGGGACACGGCCTGTCCGACGACGGCTTCGTGGCCGCGACGGAGATCGAACCGTCGGCCCTGTTCCGTGAACGTGCGCAGGCTCTCATCGCCCGACGCAACGCACGAGGCGGCCCCTGGGGCTGGAAGGATCCGCGGACCATCCTCCTGCTCGACTTCTGGAACAGCCTCCTGCCCGAGGCCCGCTACCTGTTCGTCTTCCGCCCCGCGTGTGACGTGATCGACTCGCTCTATCGCCGCGGCGATCCCGCATTCGCGGCCAATCCGCCATTCGCTCTCGCGGTCTGGCTGCACTCCAATCGACTGATCCGTGACTTCGCCCGCCGCCATCCCGATCGCGTGCTCGTCCGGGAGATCGCTCAACTGGCGGCAAACCCCACCGAGACCATTCACACGTTGGGCGCGCGATTTGGCATACCACTCGGCCGGGCTGCGCCGACGTTCGTCCCCACACTGCTCTCGTCGGCCTCCCGCGGTGACGCGGCGTTTCTCGCGGCCGCTGCGCCCGCCTGCAACGAGCTGCTGGCCGAACTCCGCGGGCTGGCCGGCAGCGCCGACCCGCCGCCCTGCGGGCCTGCCGTCACGGAAAGCGTTCCGCTCCTCGACCACGGCCTGACCGCCTGGCAGCGGTCCCGGGTGCTCGAACGCCAGGCCCGTGCCGCGATCGCCGAGCACGCCCGTCTGGCGGAGATGGTGGCCGTTCGCGATGTCGCAGTCGAAACGGCGGAACGCCGCCTCGAAGACCAGCATGCCGCCACGCGGCGGACCGCCCAGGAAAGCACTTCCCGCATCGCCGCCCTGGAGCGGCTCGTCGCAGAGCTCCGCAACAGCAGCTCGTGGCGAATCACGGCGCCCATGCGGGCCCTTGCCGGCGTCGTCCGCGACGGGGGGCTGGTGCCGCGCCTCTCCGGCCACGGCCGGTTCATCCTCCGCCGACTCGCCTCGCCGACGGTCGCCCTGCGATCGCTGTCGCGAGCCGCCACCATCCTCCGCGGGCAGGGCCTGACCGGGCTGATCCGGGCGATGAGCACGGCCCACAGGCTCGACGGCACGATCGGGGCGGCCGCCGGCCCGGCGGCGGAACGGCGGGTCGTGCGGATGCCGCTGGACGTGCCGCGGCCACTGCGGTCCATGGCCGCCGCTGACGCCGGGCCGCTTGTCTCGTTGCTCATGCCCGTCTTCGACACGCCGGCCGACATTCTCGAGGCCACGATCGGCTCGGTGCTCGCGCAGTCGGCGGTCCGCTGGGAACTCATCGCCGTCGATGACGCGTCGTCGGCCCGCCACGTGCCCGAGATCCTCGCCCGCCACGCGGCTCGCGACCCGCGGATCCGGGTGCACCGCCGCGGCACCAACGGCGGCATCAGCGCCGCCACGAACGACGCGCTCGCCCGGGCCACCGGCGAGTTCGTGGCGTTTCTCGACCACGACGACCTGCTCGATCCCGAAGCGATCGCCAGGTGCCGCGAGGCCCTGCTGACCACCGACGCCGACGCCGTCTATACCGATCAGGACACGATCGACCGCAAGGGGCGGCCCGGCTGGACTTTCCACAAGCCGGACTGGTCGCCCGAGTACCTCCGCCATGTGATGTACGTGGGGCATCTGCTCGTGGTCCGACGGTCGCTCGCGAACAGGCTCGGCGGCTTCGCGAGCGAGTTCGACGGCGTGCAGGATTTCGAGTTCATGCTCCGGCTCGGCGAGCAGACCGGCAGGATCGCCCACATTCCCGACGTGCTCTATCACTGGCGGGCGATCGACGGAAGCCTCGCGGCGGCGAGCGACGCGAAGCACGGGATCGACGGTCTCCAGGCCCGCGCCGTGCAGGCCCATCTCGACCGGCTCGGCATTCCGGCCACCGCTGCGGCCCACCCGCGCTTTCGCCACCGCTGCGTCGTGTCGCCGAAGCTCACGCAGCTCCCACGGGTGTCGATCGTGATCCCCACGAAAGACCAGCCGGCGCTCATCGGCGGCTGCCTCGCCTCGATCTTCGGGCAGACCCGTTCTTCCGGTTACGAGGTCGTGGTCGTCGATACCGGCACCACCGACGAGCGGGCCGCGGCGGTGCTCCGGGAACATCCCGTCCGCGTCGTGAAGTTCGAGCAGCCCTTCAACTACTCCGCCGCCAACAACGCCGGGGCGGCGGCGGCCAGCGGCGACGTGCTGGTGTTTCTCAACAACGACACGACGGTGCTCTCGCCCGACTGGTTGGAGCATCTCGTGTTCCACCTCCTGGCGGCGGACGTGGGCGCCGTCGGACCGCTGTTGCTCTATCCCGACGGCAGCGTGCAGCACGCCGGCGTGGTCCTCGGGGCCAGGGGAACGGCCGACCATGTGATGCGGCGATTTCCGGCGGATACCGATGGCTACGCCGGCAGTCTCTCGTGTCCCCGCGAAGTCTCCGTCGTCACCGGCGCCTGCCTGGCGATCCGCCGCAGCACCCTCGACCGGGTCGGCGGCTGGAACGAGATGTACGCCACCCATTACCAGGACGTGGACCTCTGCCTGAAACTGCGTCGTGAGGGGCTGCGGGTCATCTTCACGCCCGACGCGCGGCTCACGCACCACGAGAGCCCGACCCGGGGCGACCGCTACGACTTTCTCGATCGGCTGCTGCTGATCGACACCTGGCGGGATGAACTGGCCGGCGGCGACCCCGCCTATCCGTCGGCCTGCTCCCTCGAGCGACTCGATTACTCCCCACGCGACGCCCGCGCGGAGCCGGCCGATGCCTGTCGCACCTGACGTCTGGCTGGCCTGCCACGGCCCGCTCGCCTGCAACAGCGGCAACCACGTCCGCTCGCTGGCCGTCGCGCTCGCGGCCCGCGGCTTCACGATCACGATCTGCGTGCCGGAGCGGCCGCCGGCCGACGCCACCCTTCCCCATACCATCCGGCTGCTCTCGTTCGCCGACGCGTGCCGCGTGGCCGCTGATGCCCCGCCCCGCCTGCTGCACCTCTGGACGCCCCGCGAGCGGATGCGGGCCTTCCACCGCGCGCTCGCGGGGCGGCTGACGGCCCCGCCGCCCCATGTGGTGCACCTCGAAGACAACGAGTCGCTCCTGCTTGCCGATCAGATGCGGCTCAGCCCCGACGAGATCGAGGATGTCCGCGACGGCCTGCGGCCGCTCGACGTCCCCGATCACCTCACCCACCCGCTGCATGGCCGCCGGCTCATCGCCGCTGCGGCGGGCGTCACCGCGCTGGTCGAGCCACTCGTCGCCGAACTGCCCGCCGGACAGCCGACGGCGGTATTCCACCCGGGTTACGACCCGATCTTCGCCTCACCCCGGCCCGGGGCCGCGGCCGGCGTGCGGCGACGCCTGCGGATCCCGGCCGACACCGCGATCGTGACCTACACGGGCAACGTGCACGCCTCGAACGTCGATGAAGTGCGGAGCCTTTCGATCGCGGTGGCGCTGGTCAACCGCAGGGGCCGGGCCACCACGCTGGTCCGCACCGGCAGCGATCATGTGCCGCTGGCCAGCCACAGCGCCGACCTGCTCCGCGAACACACCCTCGAACTCGGCATCGTGCGTCGCGACGAGCTGCCCGATCTGGTCCACGCGGCCGACATCCTCGTCCAGCCCGGCCGCGTCGACGCGTGGAACTCGCTGCGGTTTCCCTCGAAGCTGCCCGACTATCTCGTGTCGGGCCGGCCGGTGATGCTGCCACGGGTGAATCTCGGCACCAGACTCGACCACGGCCGCAACGCCCTCGTGCTTCCCGAGGCGAACGCCGGGCAGATCGCGAAGAGCCTCCTCGAATGGCTGCCACGGCGGGATGCCCTGGCGGGAATCGGTGCCGCCGGCGCCGACTTCGCCCGCAGGTCGCTCACCTGGTCGGCCGCCGCCGACGCCGTCGCGGCCCTCTACGAAGGCATCCTCACCGGATGAACGTCCGTCACGACGGCCGCCCGGCCGAGTCCGGCCCGCTCGCCACGGCGACGATCCGTGCCAGCGCGCGGAGGCTGCTCGACGGGGACTCGGCCGCCAGAGCCGTCGCCGTGGCGGCCCGCAGGCCACTTGCCAGCCGGTGATCCTCGGAGACGAACCGCCAGACCAGTTCGGGGGAATCCACGGCGGTGGCGGGCTCCGCGTCGCGACACTCCAGACGGATGCCGAACACGGCGGTCAACCGTTCGACCACGGGCTGAAAATGCCGCTCCAGGGCCCCGTACATCTCGTCCCCCACAAGCTCGCGCAATCCGGGCCCTGCCACCGGGCTGTTGTCGGAATACTGCTGGAGCCTGAGGTCGAGCGGGGCGTCGAGCGGCAGGATCGCCCCCGGCGGCAGATGGTTCACGAGCCGTTTGAACTCGATGGCCGCCGGCGTGTAACTGCGGTTCACCCCGGGGCGGACAGGCTGGCCGCACTCCACGCCCAACAGCCGGGCCAGCCGCGCCGGTGCATCGACCGGCCGGCCGGACTCGATGTAGGGCAGCAGCGTCATCCGCTCCCGGCCACAGACGCTGAGCCACTGGAAGAGCACGTCGCCCGACAGCGACTCGGTCGGCACCCGGTTTTCCAGCACGGCCCTCGTCGCCTGGACGATCGTCGCCCGGCCGGCATGCCGCTTCACTCCCTGGTTGTGGTGGGAGGCAAGGGCATCGAGCGGATGCCGCACGAAGCACACGACATGAAATCGTCGCGTGCGGACCGCGTCGGCGATCGCCGCGGCATGCTCCCAGGCGTTTTCAGCCGAGAGCAGCAGCCGACAGCCGGCACGACGGGCGTCCGTGAGCCAGCTGCCGAGTTCGTCACGGCCGGCCGCCCCGCCAGCGGTGGTGAGTTTCGTGATCAGTTCACCATGACCGCCCGAGACGCCGTTGGTGTCGAGCGGATGCGGCGGGTAGTGCACCCCCTGTCGCCGCAGGGCGGCCGCCTGTTCGCAGAACATCCGCTGCACCGCGGAAGACCCCGTCTTCGGCCCGCCGATGTGCAGGACGAGTTCGGCCGTCGCCGGAATGGCCCGCTCATCAGCGGCCTGCGGCGGGCGACTACCCTGTGCCATGCGGCGCCCCTCCCGTCGCAGGGCCCGGCTTCCGTCTGGCCAGGATCGCACCATGGGAGAGTTCGATGACGCTGTCGCACTCGCGGGCGATCAGGTCGGGGGAATGCGAGGCCAGCACGAGGATTCCCGTCGAGCGGATCAGCTCCCGCAGCCGCACCGCCCCGCGCTCGCGAAACTCGGCGTCACCGACCGACAACCACTCGTCCATGAGCACGATGTCGGAGCGAAAGCTCGTCACGATCGAGAAGGCCAGCCGCATGAGCATGCCCGTCGAGTAGGTCCGCACCGGCATCGCCAGGTAGTCGCCCAGACCGCTGAACTCCGCGATCTCGGGGGTCAGGCAAGCGATCCCGCGCCGCGACAGCCCGTGCACGAGCCCGAGAATCATGATGTTTTCGTAGCCGGTGGCATCCCGCTCGATACCCAACGTGGGATTGATGAGGCTCGCCACCGTGCCCTGCCGGACGAGCCGTCCACGGGTCGGCGCGTAGACGCCCGCCAGCGTCTGCAGGAGCGTCGTTTTGCCGGCGCCGTTGTGGCCCATGATGCCGAGCCGATCGCCGGACGACAGCGAGAGCGTCACGTCGCGGAGGGCATCCACCACGGTGACGCCGGTCTCGCGGCCGATCCGTCCGCCGGTCGCCGCGGCGGCCAGCGTGGTCTTCAACGACGCCGAGTTCGCCCCGAAGATCGGAAAAGAGACCGTCACGTTCTCCAGTGTGATCGAAGCCATGGCTCTCAGATCCAGTAGACGACGCGGCGGCGATAGGCTGCGTAGAGCGTGGCGGCGAGCGCCACGATGAGGGTGGTCCAACCCAGCAGAAACCACCACGTGCCGGGGGCCGGCCGCCCGCCCAAAAGCGGCAGCCGCATCACGTCGAGCATCTGGGCCAGCGGGTTGAGCAGGATGAATTTCGCCCGTGCCGGCAGCCGGTCGGGCATCCAGAACACCGGCGTCAGGAACATCAGCAACTGCATGCCGCTGGCCACGATCTGGGCCACGTCGCGGAAGCGGGCCGTGAGGATGCCGAGGATGATCGCGATCGCGTGCAGGTTGACGAGCACGACGAGAAACCCCGGCACGAAGAGGAGCTGCGCCGGCGACCAGCCGACGCCGGCCCAGACCGCGATCGGCAGGTAGAGCACCAGGTGGTGCGCCAGCAGGATCACCTGCTTGGCCAGGCTGCGCCAGACGAACATGCTCAGGGAAAACTCCCCCTGCTTGAGATACGCAGCGGCGGTGATGAACACCTGGCAGCCGTCGTTGATGCTCGCGACGAGAAAGTGCCAGAGGATGATGCCGAGCGCCAGATGGGGATAAAACCGCCGCAGCGGCACGTCGAAGAGACCGGAGTAAAGCGGCCCCATGCCGAGCAGCATCACTCCCATGCTGAGCGTGATCCAGAGCGGCCCGAGCATCGACCGGCGATACCGCAGGACCGTGTCGTACCAGGCGAGCGTGCCCCAGAGCCCGACCTGGCGGGTGCCGTGCCACCAGTCGCCGAAAGCCCCGTGCGGATCGAAGGAACCGGCTCGTCCTGGCATCGTGCTCTCCGCCCTGGGCCGCGAAGAACGGGCGGGGCATGGTGGCGGCGGCCTCCCGGCGGGGTTACCGTGCGGTGACGACCCGACGCGACCGGACTTCGACAGTAAGTAGCCGGCGGCGGCGGGTCAAGAAACGCCGGTTTTTCCCTCCATCCCCGGATCGACCACGTGCCCGCGACCGTCAACTCCGTGACCGTCGTCGTCGTCAACCATGGCGGCGGCCCGCACGTGCTCCGCTGCCTCGCCTGCCTCGCCGATCAGACGCTCCCCCCGACGCGAATCCTCGTCATCGACAACGCCAGCGTTGATGGTTCCGCCGAAGCCTGCGAACGCGCGATCGCGGCCGACTCGCGGCTCACCCGCATGGCCGAGGTGCGGCGGCTCGCCACCAACCTCGGCTTCGCCGCCGCCTGCAACCTCGGCTTGGCAGCCACCGACACGCCGCTCGTCGCGATGCTGAACCCCGATGCGTTTCCCGAGCGTGAGTGGCTCGAGCGACTCGTGGCCGCCGCGGCCGCCCACCCCACCTGCGCGGCCTTCGGCTCCAGGCAGATGCTCGCCGATCATCCCGGCTTGCTCGACGGCATCGGTGACCGCTACCACCTCGGGGGCATGGCCTGGCGTGAAGGGCATGGTCGTCCCCTGCGGGCCGAGGATCTCAGGGACCGCGAAATCTTCTCGGCCTGCGCCGCCGCGGCGGTCTACCGCACGGCTGCCGTCGCCGCCGTGAACGGCTTCGACGAGGACTTCTTCTGCTATTGCGAAGACTTCGATCTCGGCTTTCGGCTCCGGCTCGCCGGCCATCATGCGCGGTACGTGCCCGATGCGATCGTCCATCACGTGGGTGGAGCGAGTTCCGGGGGTGACGGCAGCCTGGCCGTCGTCCTCGGCCATCGCAATCTCGTGTGGACGCTCGTGAAAAACATGCCGGGACCGCTGTTGATCGCGTCTTTGCCCGTGCATTTATTGCAGACTATCCTGGCTGGAGTGGTGCTCGCGCGGCGCGGGCAGGCCGCCGCCTTCGTGCGGGCCAAGCTCGCCGCGGCCCGCGGGCTCAGGGGAGCCTTGCGGAAACGACGGCAGGTGCAGGCCTCGCGGGTGGCCCCGGTGGCCGTGATCTGGCGGGCGATCGACAAGGGACTCGTCCGGAGAAGGTAGGGGCGACACGGCTCATGGATCAGATGCACGACGACCCGCTGCCGGTGACCGTGGTGATCGTCAACCACAACGCCGGACCATTGCTGGCCGACTGTCTCAGGGCCGCGCTGGCCCAGGCGCGGCAGGTGGTGCTCGTCGACAACGCCTCCGAACCGGGGCCCGTGGACGACGTGCTCGCCTGCTTTCCCGGCCACCCCCGTCTCGACTCGGTCCGCAGCCCCGTCAATGCCGGCTTCGCCGCGGGCTCGAACCGCGGGCTTTCGCTCGCCCGTGAGCCGATCGTGCTGTTTCTCAACCCCGACTGCATCCTCGCGGGGGGTGCGGTCGCCGCGATGGTGCGGGCGGTCGAGGGTGATCCCCGCATCGGCATGGCCGGGGGACTGCTGACCGACGACCACGGAATCGAGCAGGGGGGCTCGCGGAGGGCCGTCCCCACGCCCTGGCGATCGTTCGTCCGGGGCTTCGGGCTCACGCGCTTGGCGAACCGGTGGCCACGGCTCTTCTCCGATTTCAATCTCCACGGGCAGCCGCTGCCCAAGGCTCCGACCGACGTCGAGGCCGTGTCGGGGGCATGCACGATGGTGAAACGCAGCGCGCTTGACGACGTCGGCTCGTGGGACGAGGGCTTCTTCCTGCACTGCGAAGACCTCGACCTCTGCATGCGGTTTCGGCAGCGGGGCTGGCGGATCCAGTTCGTGCCTGCGGCCCGGGCGGTGCATCATCGCGGCCTGTGCGGGCGATCGCGGCCGGTGTTCGTCGAATGGCACAAGCACAAGGGGATGATCCGCTTCTACGCCAAGCACTTCCGCCATCAGTATCCGCTCGGTCTGATGGGGCTCGTGACCGCCGGCGTCTGGCTGCGGTTCGCGGCGATCGCCGGCCGTCTGGTCGCGCAGCGGGTGCGAGTCGGGGCGCGGCGGCTCGTCGGCGGCGTGCCGCCCGCCGCCACGGCGGCGTCGTCCTGACGGGCTCATGATGCGGCCGACCCGAGCCACGCTTCCATGAATCATCCTCGAACCGTCGGCGTGCTGGGGGGCACGAGCCTGGTCGGCAGGCCGCTGCTCCCGCTCCTCGCCGCTGCAGGCTGGCGGCCGCTCGCCTGCACGCGGGCAGCGATCCCTCCCGTCGGACCCGCCGAAGGGGGCTGGATCTGGTGTCATCCCGGTGATCCACGGCCCGGGGGCGAGGCGACCGTGTCGATGTGGCTTTCGCTGTGCCCGCTCTGGACGCTGCCCGACCACCTTCCATGGCTCGAATCGCTCTCGATCCGACGGCTCGTGGCCCTCTCGTCGACGAGCCTGATCACGAAACGGGCCTCACCAGACCCCGCTGAAAGACGCCTCGCCGCGGGGCTGGCCACCGCCGAAGAGACGCTGCGGGCCTGGAGCCGTGCCCGTGGCGTCGAGCTCTGTCTGCTGCGGCCGACGATGATCTACGACGGTGTTCGCGATCGCAACGTGGCCGCCATCGCCGCGTTCATCCGCCGCCACGGCTGGTTCCCGGTGGCCGGCCCCGCCCGTGGACAGAGGCAACCGGTGCATGCCGACTGCGTCGCGGCGGCATGCGTCGCCGCGGTGGGCCGCGACGGCCTCGCCCCGGCCTACACGCTCTCGGGGGGTGCGCCGCTGGCGTTTTGTGATCTCGTGACGGCGATCTTCACCGCCTGCGGGCTGCCGCCGCGGATCATCCACGTGCCCCGTCCTTTGTGGGCCCTGCTCCTGCCGCTCGTCCGGGCCCTCGGGATCGCCGCCGGAGCCTCGACGGGCATGGCCGCACGCATGAACGAAGACCTCGGCTTCGAACATGCCGCCGCCGCACGCGACCTCGGCTTCCGGCCGCGGCCGTTCACGCTGTCGAGCGGGCCTTGCGACGCATCTGCCCGAGGAGGATGCGAGGCTCGTCGACCGTGAAAACCCTCGGCGTTTCCACCGGTCGATCCAGTGGACAAAGGTCATGGATGACTTTGGCCACGGACAGCCCGCAGACTCTGGAAGAAGTCTGCCCGAGCGGGATGCGAGGCTCATCGACCGTGAAAACCCTCGGCGTTTCCACCGGTCGATCCAGTGGACAAAGGTCATGGATGACTTTGGCCACGGACAGCCCGCAGACTCTGGAAGAAGTCTGCCCGAGCAGGATGCGAGGCTCATCGACCGTGAAAACCCTCGGCGTTTCCACCGGTCGATCCAGTGGACAAAGGTCATGGATGACTTTGGCCACGGACAGCTAGACTCGACGTCGAGGCCGGATCACCATGACATCGCCACCCCCGTTTCATCCGGCCGCGGCCCGGTGGATCGCGATCGTTCCCGTGGCCTTCCTGGCGGTCGTGCTCCTCGGCCTCAACGTCGTCATCGATCCGGCAGCCTACGACGTGTCGCAGCTGCCGCGGCTCCTGGTGCTCTCGGCGTTTCTGCTCGCCCTCCTGCCGCTCGTACTGCTCGTGCCGGCGGTGTCCTCCCGGATCGACACGGCGGTGTTTCGCGAGCCCGTGGTCGTGGCCTCCCTCGTCTCGCTCCTCGTGGTCACGGCGGCGGTCGCCTTCGCGACCAACGTGTCGGCCGGCTGGACCGACGTCTTTCGGACGCTCGCAGCGGTCGTCGTCCTCTGCATGGCCTGCCTGCTGCTCCCGCTCGACCGTGACTGGCGACGACGCGTCGTTGAGGCGATGGTGCTCGCCGCGGCCGTCGCCGTCGCCATCGGCGGCTACGAGACGCTGACACGCTGCGGGCTCGGCTTTCATGGCCGCCGGGCGATGGAGGTGGTCACCGGGCGGATGTCGAACGTGAATCTCTACGCCGGTCTCCTCGCGATGCTCCTGCCGTGGTGTCTGGGCGGATGCGTGCTGCTGGCCGGCGGCTGGCGAGGATTCTCGGCGGCGACGGCGTTGGGCACGCTGGTGATGATCGTGTCGGTCCAGTCACGGGCGGCATGGCTTTCGGTACTCGTCTCCGCGGCCGTGGCTGGCACGGCGGCGCTTGTCTGCCACGATCGTCTCGCGGTCTCGCGGAGTCTCCGCCGGGGTCTCGCGGCGGCCTTTCTCGGCGGTGCCGCGGCCGTCGGCGGTGCCGCATGGCTCACCGGCAGCGAGACCCCGCTCGGTCGCCTGCTGCAGACGACGCTCGTGACGCGGCCGCATCAGGCCGCCGGCCCCAGCGATGGCGGACGCACCATGATCTGGGCCGCGACGGCCCGGATGATCGCCGACCATCCCCTCACGGGGGTCGGCACGGGCAACTTCACCGTCCGACTTCACGAATACTATGGCGGCGACGACCTCGACTTCGCGAACCTCTCGAGCGACAACTGGATCCAGCCGCACAACGACTTTCTCTGGGTGGCCGCCGAGAAAGGGCTCCCGGGGCTCGTGGCTTTCACGGCGATCTTCGTCGCGGCCCTGCTCGCCATCCGCGACCTGCTCCGCTCCGGCTCGACGTCCGAGGCGCGGCTCGCGCTGGCGTGCCTGATGTCGCTTGTGGCCTATCTCGTCTTCTCCTGCGTCGACTTTCCGCTCGATCGTGTCACGCATCAGGTGCATCTCGCGATCCTGCTGGCCGTGATCACGGTCGGAAAGCATGCGGTGCGGCCCGCCTCGACGCGGCCCGTGCGGCTGCCGGGCTGGCTCGTCGTGCCGCCGATCGCCGCGGCCCTCGCGCTCGGCGTGGCCTACGCGCAGGCGGCGCTCGAGCAGGAGCGGCAGATCATGATCGCCCGCCGGGCGGGCCAGGCAGGCGACTGGGAAACGATGCGGGGGGCGGCCCGCGCGGCGGCGACCCCGTGGAAGTCGCTCGATCCACTCGCCACGCCCGTCGCCTTTCTGGAGGGCATGGCGGAGATGCGGCTCGGCCGGCGGGACGAGGCGACCGCCTGCCTGGAGCGGGCCTTCGTGGCCAATCCCAACCGGATGTACATCGTCAACAACCTGGCCGCACTCTATGCCGAGGCCGGCCGATTCGCCGACGCGATTCCCCTGTTTGCCGCCACCGCCGACCGGTATCCCGATCGGCTCGAACCGCGACACAACCTGGCCGGCTGTCTCATCGATGCGGGCCGGTTCGCGGAGGCCGTGGGTGTGATCGAAACGGTGCCCGAGGAGTATCGGACCGGGCCGCTTCGGGAGATGCTGGCCTTCGCCCGCGAGCGGCTCGCGGCCGATCCCGGCGATGGTCAACCCGCGCCCTGAGCCGCATCCGACTCGGGTGGATCACCGACCCGGGGGGCGGCCCAGGTCTCGTCGCGGCGGCGGCGGGCCGAGGCTCATCGACCGGGAAAACCCTCGGCGTTTTCCCCGGTCGATCCAGTGGACAAAGGTCATGGATGACTTTGGCCACGGACAGCCAGCAGACTTTGGAAAAGTCTGCCCGAGCAGGATGCGAGGCTCATCGACCTGGAAAACCCTCGGCGTTTTCCCCGGTCGATCCAGTGGACAAAGGTCATGGATGACTTTGGCCACGTACAACTAGAGCTGGGTCGGGTTCGGTGCGTCGCCGTAGACCGCCTTCGGATCGAAGGCCTTC
>SXWC01000106.1 GCA_005789975.1 Planctomycetaceae bacterium | reverse complement strand
TCATAATCCCTTGGTCGTGTGTTCGAATCACACCGGGCCTAGTTGTTTTTGACGATTTTCGGAGAGGACAACGTCTCAAACCCAAACTCGGCCGGGTTTGGGATGGCTTGGGCAGGAGACCGGGATCGGATCCGAAGGGATCTTGGCCCTCGAGAAGCCAATCCGAAATGACGGATTGAATGGACGAACGCACCAACTTCTTCGTCGGCTGGGGAACCCTCGCCCTCATCAACGCGGGGCTGGCTCAGGGCAAGGGCAGGAGCGGGCTGATCTGGTGCCTCCTGTCGCTCGTCCTTGGGCCGATAGCGACCTTCCTGATCGTCGTGCTCGGCAGGGTGCCGTCGGAACTCGAGTGAGGTCAGGCGACCCCCTGCCCCTCGCCTTCATCACCGCTGTCACCCAGCCTCTTCTGAAACCTCCGCCTTTGAATGGGCGTGAGCCTCTTCATGAGGGCATCACATCAAGACACAGCACCAGGGGCGGTCGCACAACTGGATGAGTGGTCGACGAATCGTCTTCGCAGATCGTGTCGACGTGCTGTCGTTCGTGACAAACGCCCGACTCGCTTTTTGTCGCTTCTCCAGGGAAGATGAATCAATGCGCGCCGCACCAGCCGTTCGAGCAGACTCGCGAGAGCGTCCTGCGGCAGGATGAGCTGGTTGGTCGCGAGCTGCTCACCTTTTTCGAGCGCCGCCTTACGGGAGACTTCGCATGTTTCCTCGCCGTGGCCAGTGTGGGCTTGCTTGCCGTCGCCCTGCGGCAACAGGCTTCCGCCGGAATCCAACCACTGCAGGAGATCGTGCGCGCGCTGGCATTGGCCGGCAAGGAGGACATCGTCGTGAACGCCCTGCGCGGCGAGATGCACGACGATCAGCGGCTGGTGATCCTCACAGGCGTGATCAAGGCCTGCTGGAGTCTGGTCGTGTACCCTTGACGCCCGCAGGCAGCGAGCCGCAGTTGGACATTGAGGCGGAGCACCGCACGATGCACAGGAGCGAATGCCATGCGTGCCATGAGACGAACGACCGCGACCATCATCACGGTTGTCCTGGCAGGGGCGGGGTTGTCGTGCCGCTCGTCGGCATTCGCCCAGGCACGGGAGGCCGCCGCGGACGACGACCGCGCAGCTGCAGGCGCTCCCGGATCTCGTGACGCTCGAAGAAGGCCCGGCGCCGCAGGTTGCAGCAGCGTCGGCCAGGCCCGGCCAGCAGATGACGGTCGTCATCTTCGAGGAGGATGGCGTTCCGAAGGCGCGGTTCTCGAAGTAGGGGTCTGAGCGCCGCCGGCATCACGATCATGCTCACCGTCCTGCCACCGGCGGTGCGGGCGAAGGAGCTGCCGCTGGCCGAGTGATCTATGCTCGACGGCCGCCCGTCCGAGGGCAACAAAACCTTCGAGGCGCCTGGCGGCGCCGGCCCCGGCCGTGGGACTTTTTCCAAGCTGGTTCGGGGCCAGGGGGCCGCATCCAGCCCGATCGGTCCCGGCTGTTGCTCCTCATGATCCGCCCCGCTCGGCGAACGCTCGCCGATGTGCCATTGGCCGCCTTCTCCTTCGAGAGCCGCTTGTCGATCGGCGGAAAGATATGGATAACAGGCACGCGGCCACGGCAGGCGTGGCCATGCTCCCCGGCCTCGCGCGAGGTCGCAACGGAGGCCCTGGCCATCGACAGTTCACGTTCCACCGACATCCAGACGCTCGTGACGACGTTGGCGAGCGGTGACGCAGGCCAGCGTGCCGAGGCGGCCGAACTGCTCTGCCGCGCCGGCGCGGCGGCCGGCGCGGCAGCGGTTCCGCTCATTCGTGCCTGCGCCGACGACGACGACCAGGTTCGTGAGTGGGCCGTCGCGGCGCTCGAGGAGCTCGGCCCTCCACCCGCGGGCTCCACGCCAGCCCTCGGCGAACTCGCCGCAGCTGGCCACCCACTCGTCTCGTATTGGGCGATCACGCTCCTGGGGCGGTCTGGGCAGGATGCGGCGTCGGCGGCGACGGTGCTGGCGGGCTGTTTGAAGGCGGCGGATCTGTCGGTCGCCCAACAGGCCGCGTGGGCACTGTGCCGCATCGGTCCCGCGGCCGGGGCGGCTCGAGACGCCCTGCGGGCAGCGGCCGCCTCGTCCGATCCCCGGCTGGCACGGCTCGCCGGGGAGGCACTCGACTCGGCAGGTGCGTAAAGCCGCTCCATCGGCGCAGTTCCGGGGAATGCCGGACCTCGGGGCTGGCCGATAGCAAGGGGGTGTCGCCAGCACCCTGCCACTCGTTTCGATCGCCATCTCCGGCACGCCTGCCCCGCGTGCTCGCGGTGGCCTGCCTCGCCGCCCTGGCGATCTCGGGAGTCGCCCGCTCCCAGCCGCCCCCGGCGGCCGCCCCCGTCGCCAAACCGTGGGACGCCGTGCTCATCGCCAGCTTCAACATTCAGGTCTTCGGCGAATCGAAGATGGCCAAGCGGCAGGTCGTCGAGGTGCTCACCCGGGTGATCCGCAAGTTCGACATCGTCGCGATCCAGGAGGTGCGGGCCAAATCCGACGACATCATCCCGTCGTTCGTCCGTGCCGTGAACGCCGACGGCAGCCGCTACCACTACGTGATCGGGCCGCGGGAGGGGCGGACGGTCAGCAAGGAGCAATACACGTTCGTCTATGACACCGACCGCATCGAGGTGGACGCCTCCTCGCTCGGCGTCGTCCCCGATCCGCAGGGCAAACTCCACCGGCCGCCGCTGCACGTCCGCTTCCGCACCCGCGTGACGCCCGCGGATCAGGCATTCACGTTCTGGCTCGTCGACATCCACACCGATCCCGACGAGGTGCCACAGGAGCTCGAGGCCCTCACGGGCGTGTTCCAGTCGATGCAGACGCTGCGGCCGGACGAGGACGACGTGATCCTGCTCGGCGACCTCAACGCCGGGCCGGCCGAGTTTTCATCGTTCAAGCGGATCCCGGGCATCGGCTGGGCCGTGTCGGGCACGACCACCAACACGCGGCGGTCGAAGACCTACGACAACCTCGTGTTCGCCCGGCCCGCGACCGCCGAATATCTGGGACAGTGGGGCGTGCTCGACCTGCAGAACACGTTCGGGATTCCGCTCGACGCCGCGCTCGAGGTGTCGGACCACAACCCGGTCTGGGCGGCGTTTTATCCGACGGAATCCCGTCCGGCCTTGTCGATGCCGCTGGCACAACAGCCGGCCGTCGTGCGTTAGGCCCCGGCATGGCCTTGTTGGCGACGATCCGGCTCGCTGCCGCAGCCTCAGATCACGCCCCGCGACTCGAGCAATGCGATCACCGCATCGACACACCGGCCCACGGGCCATTCGTGCGTGGGCAGCACGAGATCGGGATTGACCGGCGGCTCGTAGGCGGCCGAGACACCGGGGAAGTTGCTGATCTCGCCGGAGTCGGCGAGCGCGTAGTGGCCGGCGGTGTCGCGGGTGCGGCAGACATCCACCGGCGCGGTGAGGTGCACCACCAGGAAGCGGTCGCGGCCGATCCTCTCGGCGGCCTTCTGCCGCACGTTCTCGTCGGGGGCGACGAAGGCGGCCAGGCAGATGATGCCGGCGTCGTTGAAGAGATGGGCGACCTCGACGCTGCGGCGCAGGTTCTCGCTCCGCTCCCGGGCCGAGAAGCCCAGGTCCCGGCTGATCCCCCGGCGCATGCTCGTGCCGTCGAGCACGACCACCCCCCGGCCCAGGTCGAAGAGCCGCCGCTCGATCGCCAGCGCGAGCGTGGTCTTGCCGGCGCCGGCGAGCCCCGTGATCAGCACGGTGGCCGGCTTCTGCCCGAACCGGGCCTCCCGCTCCGCGGCCGTGACCGCGCTCTGCCGGTCGGCCGACGTCTCGGCGCCGCCCCATTCGTCCTGCGGCTCGTCGTCGGCTTCGCGATCGAGGATCATTCCCGCGGCCACCGTGGCGTTGGTGAGCCGGTCGATCATGATGAACGCTCCCGTCGCCCGATTGCGGCGGTAGGCGTCGTAGGCGATGGGGGTCGTGAGGGTGATGCCGCAGCGGCCGATCTCGTTGAGGGTCAGCGTCGGCGCCAACTGGCGGTGGAGCGTGTTGACGTCCACCTTGTACCGCAGGGTGTTCACGCTTCCGGGAACGACCTTGCTCGTCTGCTTGAAGAGATACTGCTTTCCGGGAACGAGCGGCTCCTCGCTCATCCAGACGAGCATCGCGTCGAATCGATGATCGACCTTCGGAAGGTTGCCCGGTCGCACGAGCATGTCGCCGCGGCTGGAGTCGATCTCGTCCTCGAGCGTGAGCGTGACCGACTGCGGGGCGAAGGCCTCCTCGAGCTCGCCGTCGTAGGTCACGATCGACTTCACGCGGCTCTTCCGCCGCGACGGCAGCGAGACCACCTCGTCGCCCCGGCGGATGATGCCCGACGCGATCGTGCCGGCGAAGCCACGGAAGTCGAGATTCGGCCTGAGCACCAACTGCACCGGAAACCGGAAGTCTTCCAGGTTGCGGTCGGAGCCGATGTAGACCGTTTCCAGCAGGGGCACCAGGGGCGAGCCCGTGTACCAGGGCATCTTGGGGCTGGGGGCGACGACGTTGTCCCCCTTGAGGGCGGAGATCGGCATGAAATGAACGTCAGGGAGTTCGAGCCGCGAGGCGAAGTCCACGTAGTCGCGTTTGATCCGCTCGAAGACCGCCTCGTCGTAGCCGACGATGTCCATCTTGTTGATGGCCACGACGATGTGCTTGATGCCCAGCAGCGACACGATGAACGAATGCCGCTTGGTCTGCGTGAGCACCCCGTGACGGGCGTCGATGAGGATGATCGCCAGATCGGCCGTCGAGGCCCCCGTCGCCATGTTCCGCGTG
>SXWC01000105.1 GCA_005789975.1 Planctomycetaceae bacterium | reverse complement strand
GTGCCGCAGATCATCAGGTATTACCTCGGCGAAGACGCGATTATCCCCAACGTGCCCACGTTCGTCTGCGGGGAGCCGTCCCAGTGCGACCACGTGCTCTCGAAGCTCGGAGAGTTCGTCGTCAAACCGGCCAACGAGAGCGGCGGCTACGGCATCGTGCTCGGGCCGCGGGCCACGCAGGAGCAGCTCGACGAGTGCCGGGCGCGGATCAGGGCCAATCCCCGCAACTACATCGCGCAGCCGATGCTCTCGCTCTCTCGCGTGCCCACGGTGGTGGGCGACTCGCTGGAGGGGCGGCACGTCGATCTGCGGCCGTTCATCCTCTACGGCGAGGACATCTTCGTCCTTCCCGGCGGGCTCACCCGCGTGGCCCTCGTCAAGGGCTCGTTGGTGGTCAACTCCTCGCAGGGAGGCGGCAGCAAAGACACCTGGGTCGTCCACGAGGGGAGGCGCTAGCATGCTTTCCCGGGTCGCCGACTGCGTCTACTGGATGAACCGCCAGATCGAGCGTGCGGAAAACGTGGCCCGCGCGGTGGAGACCACCCTCGACCTCGCGCTCGAGGGGACGATCAGCCCGGGCCGTCTCTGGAACGGCCTGGTCTGCACGTTCGGCGACGAGGCCGACTTCTGGGCCCGGCATGGCCGAGCCGATCAGGGCAACGTGTTCGCGTTCCTGGCGTTCGACGAGGCCAACCCCAACTCGATGTCCAGCTGCCTGCAGGCCGCCCGCGAAAACGCCCGAACCGTCCGTGACATGATCAGCACGCCGATGTGGGAGGAGATCAACAAGGCCCACCTCTACGTCCGCGCCGCGGCCGCGGGCACGGCGGGCATCCATGGCCCGCGGGAGTTTCTCGACGAGGTGAAACGGGCCAGCCAGCTGATCACCGGCGTGACCGACGCGACGATGTCGCATGGCGAGGCCTGGCACTTCGCGCGGATGGGCCGGCTCATCGAGCGGGCCGACAAGACGAGCCGTGTGCTCGACGTGGAGCACTACTTCCGGCCGGCGGCGCTGCGGTTCGCGCCGGCGGCGGCCGGGGGGCCGGCTTCCGGCGGTGAAGCGTCGGCCGACGTCGATGCCGGGGGCGATGCCGTGCAGTGGTCGGCGGTGCTCGAGAGCGCCAGCGCCCTCGAGATGTATCGCAAGGAGTATGGGGCGGTGTCGCGGCGGAATGTCGCCGAGTTCCTCGTCTTCGCCCGGCCATTTCCGCGGGCGATGCACTTCTGCCTCATCAAGGCGGAGGAGTCGCTCCTGGCGGTGACGGGCGGGGCCAAGGGGGCCTACAGCAACCTCGCGGAGCAGCGGCTCGGCCGGCTGCGGAGCCAGCTCGATTACGGGGCGATCGACGAGGTGCTCGGCGGCGAAGGCGGGCTGCACGGATTCATCGACGACTTCCAGGCGCACCTCAACCAGGCCAGCGACGCGATCTCCGAAACCTTCTTCGGCCAGCGACTCCGCGAGAAGAACTCCTGACCCTTGTTCCCGAGGTGATGCCAGCCATGTCGATCCGCATCGCCCTGCACCACCGCACGGTCTATCGTTTCGACCGTCGGGTCGGCCTCGGTCCGCACTCGATCCGGCTGCGTCCCGCCCCCCACTGCCGCACACGGGTGACCAGCTATTCGCTCACGGTGCAGCCGGCGGAGCACGTCCTCACCGGGCAGCAGGACCCGCAGGGCAACCACGTCGCCCGCGTCGTGTTTCCCGAGCCGACGCGGGAGCTGGTGCTCGAGGTGGACCTCGTCGCGGACCTGGTGGCGATCAACGCCTTCGATTTCTTCCTCGAGCCGCAGGTGGAGCGGTTTCCGTTCGTCTACGATCCCGCGCTCGCGGCCGAACTGGCTCCCTATCTCGCGACGCCGGCGTCCGGCCCGCTGGCCGCAGACTTCCTGGCCGCCTTCCTCCGCGACGAGGGACTGGCATGCCAGGGCGACGATCCCTCCGCTCGGCCGCGGACGATCGACGTGCTCGTGGCGCTCAACCGCGCGGTGCGGGAGCGGGTGGGCTACGTGATCCGCATGGAGCCCGGCGTGCAGGAGGCCGAGCAGACGCTCGCCCTTTCGAGTGGCAGCTGCCGCGACTCGGCGTGGCTGCTGGTGACGCTGATGCGGCGGCTCGGGGTCGCGGCCCGGTTCTGCTCGGGCTATCTCGTGCAGTTGGCCCCCGACGTTCAGCCGCTCGACGGGCCGCCGGGGCCGGCATCCGACTTCACCGATCTGCATGCGTGGACAGAGGTGTTTCTGCCGGGCGCGGGCTGGGTGGGCTTCGATCCGACGAGCGGTCTGTTGGCCGCCGAGGGGCACCTGCCGTTGGCGTCCACGCCCGACCCGGTGACTGCGGCGCCGGTGAGCGGCGTCATCGACCCGTGTGCGAGCGACTTTCACGTCGAGATGCGGATCGAGCGGATCGATGAGTCGCCGCGGACGACGCGGCCGTTCGGCGATGAACAGTGGCGGCGGATCCTCGCGCTGGGCGACGAGGTCGATGCGGCGCTCGTGAAGGGCGACGTGCGGCTCACCTCCGGCGGCGAGCCGACCTATGTGTCGATCGATGATTTCGACGGCCCCGAGTGGAACATCACAGCCCAGGGCGACGACAAGCGCGCCCGGGCGGGAGCGCTCGCGCGGCGGCTGCTCGACCGGCTCGCGTCCGGCGGCGTGCTCCTGGAGTCGCAGGGCAAGTGGTATCCGGGGGAGCCGTTGCCACGCTGGGCGCTCGAACTGGTGTGGCGGGACGACGGCCGCGAGATCTGGGGCCGTCGCGATCTGATCGCTCCCGACGAGGTCCCCATTGGGGATGCGGCGGGCGTGCCGGCCGCGGCCGCCGGCGATTTTCTGCGGCGGCTGGCCGAACTGCTCGGCGTCGATCCGGCGCTCGTGATGGCCGCCCGCGAGGTGCCGGCGGTCGATCCGCTCGCCACGGCGGGGGGGGAGCCCGTGCGTGCTTCGGCGTTCGTGCTGCCTGTGCTCAGGTGCCGCGCCGCCGGGAAGATCCGTTGGCGGTCGAGCGTGTGGCCGATGCCCGCCGATGGCGTGCCGCTCGTGCCGGGGGATTCTCCGGCGGGGCTGCGGCTGCCGATGGCGGCGCTGCCGTGGCCCGACGAGGCGGGGCTCCGTGACGGCACGTCGATCGTGCGCACGGCCACGGTCACGGAGGTCCGCGGGGGCCGGCTGCACGTCTTCCTGCCCCCGGTCGATCTCACGGCCGAACAAGACCGCGATCCCCTCGCGGCGGGCACGGCGGGCGACGACTGGCTGGAGCTCGTCGCCGCGGTGGAGCGGGTGGCGGTGGAGTTCGCCACGCCGGTGGTGCTCGAGGGCTATCCGCCGCCGCACGATCCCCGGCTGCGGCGGCTGCACGTCACACCCGACCCGGGCGTGATCGAGGTCAACGTGCCGCCGGCGGCGACCTGGCGGGAGCTCGTGAGTCTCCGCGAGACGCTCGACGAGGAGGCCCGGGCGAGCCGGCTGTGCGCCGAGAAGTTCGAGATCGACGGCGTTCACACGGGCACCGGCGGCGGCGATCACCTGGTGCTCGGCGGGGCCTCCCCCACGGACAGCCCGTTTCTCCGCCGGCCGGATCTCCTCGGCAACCTCGTCGCCTATTTCAACAATCACCCGTCGCTGTCCGATCTCTTCGCGGGGCGGTTCATCGGCCCGACGAGCCAGGCGCCGCG
>SXWC01000104.1 GCA_005789975.1 Planctomycetaceae bacterium | reverse complement strand
CGAGCGTGGAGCTCGATCCCGACCTCTCGAAGTCGGTCAACTTCGACTCCTTCGGACCCTGCGTGAAGGCCGCCAAGGAGGCGGGCGTGCGGCGGTTCATCTTCGCCTCCTCCGGCAGCGTCTACGGCGTGAGCGACTCGCCCCAGGTCACGGAAGAGCACCCGCTCGTGCCGGTGTCGCTCTACAACAAGTACAAGGCGGCCTGCGAGCCCGTGCTGTTCGCGGAGCAGTGCCCCACGTTCACGACCGTCTCCGTGCGGCCGGCGACGATCTGCGGCTACTCGCCCCGGCAGCGGCTCGACCTGACGGTCAACATTCTCACGAACCACGCCGTCAACAACGGCAAAATCACCGTCTTCGGCGGCGTGCAGATGCGGCCCAACCTCCACATGCACGACATGGTGGACCTCTACTGCCTGCTCCTCGAGGCTCCCGAGGACAAGATCGCCGGGCAGATCTTCAACGCCGGCTACCAGAACTATTCCGTCGCGGAGACGGCCGAGGTGGTGCGGAAGGTTGTCGCCGAGGAGATGCCGGAGAAGGGGGAGATCGAGATCGTGACCACGCCCTCCGACGACATCCGCTCCTACCGGATCAACTCCGACAAGATCCAGCGGGTGCTCGGCTTCGTGCCGAAGCGGACGATCGAGGACGGGGCCCGTGACCTGATCAAGGCCTTCAAGGCCGGAAAGCTCCCCGACTCGATGACCGACACCCGGTATTCCAACATCAAGACGATGAAGGCCGTTCATCTCCAATAAGCCCATGTCCGCAGCTGAAACCTTCGTCGTCCTTGGCAGCAACTCGTTCTCGGGGGCGACGTTCGTCGCCACCGCGCTTGCCAACGGGGCCCGGGTGATCGGCATCAGCCGCTCGCCCGAGCCCGACGAGGCGCTGCTTCCCTACAAGTGGGCCCCGCACGACCGGTTCACGTTTCATGCCCTCGACTTCAACCGCGACCTCGACCGGATCGAGGGAGTGGTCCGCGAGGCCCGGCCGGAGTTCGTCGTCAACTTCGCGGCCCAGAGCATGGTCGCCCAGAGCTGGGACCATCCCGAACACTGGTATGAGACCAACGTGGTGGCCACCGCCCGGCTCATCGACCGCTTTCGTCGGATGGACTTCCTGAAGAAGTTCGTGCAGATCTCGACGCCCGAGGTCTACGGCAGCACGAGCGGCCTGGTGAAGGAGACGGCTCCGTTCAATCCGAGCACGCCCTACGCCGTGTCGAAGGCGGCCTGCGACATGAACCTCCAGGCCTACCGCAAGGCCTACGGATTCCCGGTGGCCTTCACTCGGGCGGCGAACGTCTGCGGGCCCGGGCAGCCGCTCTACCGGATCATCCCGCGGACGGTCTACTGCGTGTTGACCGGCGAGAAGCTTCGGCTCGAAGGGGGCGGCACCAGCGTGCGGTCGTTCATCCACATGGCCGACGTCTCCCGTGGCACGCTCGACGTCGCCCGCCGCGGCATCCCGGGCGACGTCTATCACCTCGCCACCGACAAGAATCAGACGATCCGCGAGGTCGTGGAGGAGATCTGTCGCCAGCTCGGAGCCCGGTTCGAGGACGCGGTCGAGACCACGCCTCCGCGGCTCGCCCAGGACCCCGCCTACCTGCTCGACTGCACGAAGGCCCGGGCGGAGTTTGGCTGGGAGCCCAGGCTCACGGTCGCCGACGTGATCGCCGAGACGATCGACTGGCTGAAGAAGAATCTCGATCGCCTCAAGGCCGTGCCGGCCGCCTACGTCCACAAGCCATGATGTGGTGGCCGGACTAAAAGAAGGGGCCGAGAGTCGCGGGATCGATTCAGAACGGGCCTTTGAACCAGTTGCCGGGCACGTCGTGGGGCGTGATGCGGGCGGACACAAGCCCGTCGGTGTTGATCTGCTTGCCGACCATGTCGGCCACCGCCTCGACGATGTCTTCGGCCCGCGGATAGAATGCTTCCGCGAGTGCGGGACTCGTCGGCAAAGGATGGTCTGGAACCGTCAGGCGGCGCGGAGCCGACTTCAGGTTGGCGAAGCACTCGCACGCCGCCGTCGCCACGATCTCGCTCGCCACCGAGCACATGGCGTGCGAGGTGTCGATCGCGAGGAGCCGACCCGTCTTGCGAACGGATCCGAGCACTGTTTCCCAGTCGAGCGGTCGGATCGACCGCAGATCGATAAGATCGACCGAAACGCCAGCTTCACGCAGGACATTGACCGCGTGCACGGCTTCTATGGTCATGTAGGACATTGCCACGACGGTGATGTCCGAGCCCTGCGCGAGCACCGTGGCCCGTCCGAGTGGCACACGGTGGTCGCCATCCGGGACGGAACCCTGCAGGTTATGGAGCCAGCGATGCTCGAGAAACAAGACCGGGTTGTCGTCGAAGACGCTCGCAAGGAGCAGTCCCTTGGCGTCTGCGGGAAACGTGGGCATCACGACCTTGAGTCCAGGCACATGAGCGAACCATGACTGTAGGCTCTGGGAGTGCGTCGGCCCCTGGCCCCAGCCGCGCCCCAGTATCAGGCGGATGACGAGCCGCACCGGCGAGGAGTGGCCACCGAACATGTACTGCCACTTGGCCGCATTGTTGACGAGTTGGTCGAGCGCAAGCAGGAAGAAGTCGAGGCGCTGATGTGTCATCAGGCATCGAGTGCCGTCGAGCGATGCTCCGATCGCGATGCCGGTCATGCCCGCCTCAGAGGTCGGCATGTCGAAGACCCGCTCATGTCCGAAGGCTTCCGCGAGGCCCACAGTAGTCCCGAAGATTCGCTTGGGATCGTCCATTCCCAGACCGAAGCAGAGCATGGCGGGATCGGACTCCATCGCGATCCGGGTGCCCTCGTTGATCGCCTGAGCAAACGATATCTGGCGGTTCATGAGTTGGCTCCCCTCGAATAGACGTCGTCGGCCGCCGTCTCACGATTCGGGAAGGGAGAAGACTCCGCAAAGGCGAATGCCGCCACCACCTCTTCTTCCACCGCCCGATCCATTGCGGCGACGTCGGACACGCTGACCACGCCCTGATCGATGAGCCGCCGCTGATAGGCAGCGAGGGGGTCACGATCCTTCCAGGCAAGAAACTCGTCCTCCGTGCGGTAGCCGATGTCATTGTCGAAGTTAGGGCCACAGTGCTCACGCCACCGATAGGTCGCGAACTCGACGAACACGGGACCTCGGCCGGCTCGAATCCCGTTGACCGCATCAAGGCAAGTCATGTACACGGCCTCCGGATCGTTTCCGTCACCGGCGGCAGTGGGGATGCCAAGACCGGCGACCATCCGATGAATTGCCCGCCCGGCAGGCTGGCGAACCCGGAGCGGAGAGTAGACGGAGAACAAGTTGTTTTCGCAGACGTAGAGCACCGGGAGCCGGTGAAGTACCGCGAAGTTCACCGATTCGAAGAAGACTCCTTCCTCCACAACCGCGTCGCCGAGAAAGACGCAGGCCACCTGGTCGGAGCCACGTCGGCGAATCGACAGGCCCAGACCGGTGCCGACGGGCACCGTGCCTCCCACGATCGCCGTGCTCCCCTTGAATCCGATCGATTCGTCTATCAGGTGCATCGATCCCCCCTTGCCACGGCTACAACCGGAGGCCTTGCCGTAGATCTCGGCGAGCATCCGCTGCATCGAGCCCCCCTTGCCCAGATAGTGGGTGTGGGCCCGGTGACCGCTCACCGCCAGGTCGGTCGGCCGCAGAGTCAGTCCTACCGCCGCGCTGACCGCTTCCTGGCCGGTGGACAGGTGCACCGGGCACCGCATGCGGCCCTCGGGATAGCGTTCCGCGATCGACTCCTCCAGGCTACGAAGGCGCTTCATCTGAAAAAGGAGATCACGGCATGGAATGGCCCGGGCACAGTCTGCATCGGTCATGGCATGAACCAGAAGTAGTCTCCCGTGTAGCCCGCTTCGGCAAAAAGTCGTTCCCACTCTGGCACCGAAAGGATGGTGCGCGCCGTCAGATTCCAATTCTCCATTCGCTCCCGCTCCTCCTCGGTGCGATAGGCATCGACCGTGACGAACGCGGCTCGCCGTTTGACACGCTCGATCTCCTGGAGCGACCGAATTAGGTCCGGGCGATCGAGATTATGAACGGTGTTGACGGCGATCACGACGTCGAAGGATGCGTCGTCGAACGGCAGTTCCCTGGCGTCGGCCACCACCAGGTGAGGTTTCATTGAGTCGATGGCGTTCTCGATGGCGTAGGTCGAGACATCAATCCCTTTGACGGTGATGCCCGGGATCAGTTCCGCGAGGTCGTGGAGCATAAAGCCCTTCGCGCACCCGACGTCGAGCACCGATGACGCAGCCGTCAGGCCGAAGTGCCGCTGGAACGTCGGGATGACGGGCTGCCAGAACCGCGGATGGTAGGAGAAGCCGCCATACCCCGTGCTCCGTTGGCCATCGAAGAACTCCCGGTCAAAACGCCGGGCGATCGCCCGGTCGGCCTCGGTCTTCGCGGTTCCCCGTGCCGCCACGTCTCGCC
Organism: Planctomycetaceae bacterium; assembly: GCA_005789975.1. The sequence goes on along the minus strand of SXWC01000104.1, from coordinate 17,263 downwards.
TGGGCTTTGGGTAATTCGCCAGGAGATCAATCTCGCAGCCCATGCGCTTCACTCATGTCCGGATTTGTCGTACACCAGCGGCATGGTCAATCGGGGCGTCTCCCGCCGCGGCCACCAGTGTACGAAATGTCGGCTGACTTCCAGTGAGGAGATCATGAGAGCCCGTGCCGCGATTTTGGTCGAGCAGCGTCGCCCCCTCGTGATCGAGGCCATTCAAGTGCCTGCTCCGAAGTTGGGGCAGGTGCTCGTCCGCGTGCTCGCCAGCGGGATCTGCGGATCGCAGGTGGGGGAGATCAACGGCGTCAAGGGTCCCGACCGGTTCCTGCCGCACCTTCTTGGCCACGAGGGCTGTGGCGAGGTCGTGGAGGTCGGGGAGGGGGTCTGCGCGGTCAGGCCGGGGGACCGCGTGGTGCTCCACTGGAGGAAGGGAGCCGGGCTCGAGTCAGTGACGCCCGTCTACGAGTCGTCGATCGGGCCCGTCAATGCCGGCTGGGTAACCACCTTCAATGACCATGCCATCGTGTCGGAGAATCGCCTGACGGCGGTGCCAGCGGACCTCGATCCCGAGTCGGCGGCCTTGTTCGGGTGCGCGATCACCACGGCCTTCGGGGTGGTGACCAACAACGCCCGGCTCGCCATCGGCGAGTCTCTCGCCGTTTTCGGAGCCGGGGGCATCGGTTTGTCCATCGTCCAGGCTGCCGTGCTCGCCGGGGCCAATCCCGTGGTGGCGATCGACGTTTTCGACAACCGGCTTGAACTGGCGAAATTATTGGGGGCGACGCATACAGTCAACTCACGGGTGAGCGACGTGGCGGCCGAACTCGAGCGGATCGTTGGCCCCGAAGGGGCCGACGTGGCGATTGACAACACCGGAAACGTCGATGTGATTTCGCTCGCGAGCCGGCTCACCGCCCCGCGAGGCCGCACCGTGCTCGTCGGAGTGCCTCCCAAGGGGGCCACGGCGGCGATCGCCACGCTGCCATTACACTTCGACAAGCGGCTCGTTGGCTCGCACGGCGGCGAGTGCCGGCCAGATATCGACATCCCACGCTACGTAAGGCTGATCCGGGACGGTCGGCTATCACTGGCCGGGGTGGTCGGCCGCCGGTATGGCCTCGATCAGATCAATGAAGCCATAGCCGATATGACCAGCGGGCGGCTCGCCGGACGAGCCATTATTCACTTCCCACACGCCTAACGGCATGCCAACGAGGACGAGCGCATGGCGGCTGATGGCGCGGTGCTTGTAGTGGGAGGCGACGGCATGCTTGGTGCCGTCACGGCGTCGCGTTTGGCCGCGACGGGCGTGCGTGTCATCTGCACGAGTCGGCGGGGCACGCCGGGATCGCTGCCGCTTGATCTGGCCGCCTCATCGACGTCTTGGACGCTGCCTAAGGGGCTTTCGGCCGCGGTGCTCTGCGCCGCCGTGACCTCCACCGAGGAATGCCGACGTCATCCAGAAGCGGCCCGGTTGGTGAACGTCGAGGCGACGGTCGAACTCGCGCATCGTCTCGTCGGCACTGGAGCCCGCGTCCTGCTGCTTTCGACGAACCTCGTATTCGACGGCACTCTCGCCCGCACCCCAGCGGAGGCGGCTCGCTGCCCCCGAACCGCCTACGGCAGGATGAAGGCCGATGCCGAAGAAGCAATTCTCCAGCTCGGCGAGATGGCGACGGTTGTTCGGCTCACAAAGGTGCTCAGTCGGACGTTGGCAGTCGTCGTGCGGTGGCGACAGGCACTCGCCCGCAGCGAGACGGTGAGGCCGTTGGCCGACCTGATGTTCGCACCGGTTTCACCATCCCTCGCAGGCAACGCGATCGCTGTGGCAGTTCGCTCGAACTTGCCCGGGATCCTGCAGGTGTCAGCGACCGCCGACGTGAGTTACGCCGACGTGGCAAGCCGTCTGGCGAGCATCTGGGGCTTCCCTGCCGACTTGGTGCGGCCGACCACGGTCGCCGAAGCGAGCCTGGTCCTCGAGCATGTGCCGCGACATACCACGCTCGAAACGACCCGGCTTCGTGCGGCGTGCCTCATCGAGCCGCCCGATCCCTGGAAGGCGGTCGATGCCGCCGCCGGAAACGCGTGAATCGGCCGGGGTCAGCAGTAGCCGTAGAGCAACTTCGAGATTCTGCGGATGAGAATGTTTTGCAGCGAGTGCGCGACAGACGCGAAGTTGCGAAACGTCAGGGCGCTCGACGTGCCGCCCGCCCGTTCCCTGCCGATCACGCCCACTTCCTTGTACGTGGCGCCAAGTGCCAGCAGACGTGTCACCAAGTCCGCTTGGAAGCCGAAGCCGTGAGAGTTGGAGTGCCACCGCATGGCGTAGTAGCGACGCGTGAGCGGCATGCCGTTGTAGTAATGCAACCGCTCGCCGCTGAGCAGATTCACGAGAGACGTGTAGCACCTCGAGATCACACGTCGGTGCCAAGCCCGGCCAGGGTGCTCCACGTAAAAGGGTATCAACAACTCGGCCTCGCCGATGGCTCCAAAGATGGTTGCGAGCGTGTCTTCGCTTTCCACGTTGTCACCGCAGATCATCCGATACCACTCACCCCGCGACCGGAAAGCCGCTTCGGCGTAGTTGTTGGCCACACCCTCGTTTCGCGGGTTGACGAGTAACCGGATCGGCAGGTCGGGGTGGGCTGCCATGAACTGTCTGATCTCTTGCACGGAAGCATCGCGGGATCCATCGTCAACCACCACGATCTCGTAGGAGGGCACGGTGCGGGTTGCCGCCGCAACGATGGTCTCCAAGGTGCCGGTGATGTTGCCCGCCTCGTTGTAGCAGGCTACGAAGAGGCTCAGGAACACGTCGGGGCCGAGATCCGCCGCGGCCGGAGTCTGCTCCTCGCTCGGATCGGCAGCCAGTTGCGGCTTCCGCGGAAGAGTGGGTGTGACGTGTGAGATGGTGTCAGTCATGCTTGCCTTTGTGACCGCAGTCAATGATGAACCAATGAAGGAAATCGAAGATCCGCGCCACGACCATGAACCTACGGCGACCGATCACGAGCCTTCCTTGACGCTCGACGAGATGTCCACCTCGCACGAGCCTGTCAAGCCGGAGGTCTGCCACGGCGTCGGTATTGTACGCGGCACCGAGTTGCTCTGCAGACAGCACTCCCCCTGCCGCGCGGAGCTCCTCCAAAAGACGGATGCGGAGTGAAGCTATGGTGAGATTCACGAAGTTGAAATACCCAAAGGCTAGAGCCAGATAGGAAACAACGTTCAGGAGTCCATAGCCAGTCGTGTCGGTCCGTGAGGCCTGCATTTGCCAGAGTCCCAGCGCAGTCACGACGGTCATCACCACCAGCCCGGCGACAAAGCCACGGCTCAGAGAGACGTACGGACTCGCGCCCCGAGCAACGCGGGCGAAGGCGACTTGGCTCACGAAGTAGGCGAGCAGGCCAGCGACGGGGGCCAGCACGACGAGCGGATAACCAGAGGGTCCGGCCATGTCAGCCTCCCTTCTCAAAACCGAGGAATCGTCGCAACGCGGAAAAGGTTGCCGCCCAAGCCATCCCCTTCGTAGTCAGTGCGAGCCCACCGTCCGGATTCCGCACCATTCCATCACGGAGCATGGCGGCTATCCGGATCTCAACGGGCGACACTTTCCTCAGCAGCGACTCCAGGTCGCGACGCCAGACGCCTTCGGGGCCGACAATCGCCACTCGGGAAAGGATCGTCATGCTCGGGCTCCGCTCTTCGATCGCCGAGTATGCCACGACGTAAGCCAACATGACGGCAACGTGGGCTCCTGCCACATGCACAACTTCCCACAAACTCCTCAGGCGAAACTCCGGGGGCACGGCCGCCGAAGATCCCGCCGTTGCAGCGAGTCCGACGAGAAGCACGAGGCTGAACGTGGCAAGTATCGCCGCCGTCTGCCGGCGCGGAATTCGAATGCGCCACCAAAGCCAGTGGAAAAGAAAGGCGGCCGTGGCAAAGGCTGTCGCGACGAGAAACACCCTCATGATTTCAATCCCGAGGCGGGGGCCCCCGCCAGTCCCGGCGCTTGACGATGGAACGACGATACCAGCCTCGCCGTCGCGGGCAACGTGGAAGCCTGATTCCCGGTTTCTGTCGACCGACGGAGCCCGCCGCTATCATGGGCGAGGCCTGCGGTGCCTATTTCCATCCGATACTTCGATGTGCCATGCCCACCACGGATTTTCTCGTCGTCGGCGGCGGCATCATCGGGATCTCGATCGCCCGCGAGCTGCGGCGCCGGCATGCCGATCTGACGGTGACGGTGCTGGAGAAGGAGCCCGCCTGCGGCCAGCACGCCAGCGGCCGCAACTCCGGCGTGCTCCACGCGGGCTTCTACTACACGGCCGATTCACTCAAGGCCCGGTTCACCCGCGACGGCAACCGGGCTCTCACCGCCTATTGCGAGGAGCGGGGGCTCCCGCTCAACCGCTGCGGGAAGCTGGTGGTGGCCCGCACCGCCGCCGATCATCCGCAGATGGACGAACTGTTGCGGCGGGGGGCCGCCAACGGCGTGGAACTCGAGAGCATCACCGAGCAGGAGGCCGGGCGGATCGAGCCGCGGGTGAAGACCTGCGAGCGGGCGATCTGGTCGCCGCGGACCTCGACCGCCGATCCCGGCGCGGTGCTCGACGCGATGCGGCAGGATGCCGAGCGGGAGGGGATCGTTTTCGCGCTGGCCGACGGCTTCCGCCGCCGCCGGCAGGACGAGGTCGTGACCGCGCGGCAGGCATGGCGGGCCGGCTACGTCGTCAATGCGGCGGGCCTCTACGCCGATCGCATCGCCCGGCAGTACGGCTTCTCGGAGCGGTATCGGATCCTGCCCTTCAAGGGTCTTTATCTCTACGGCGACGAGCCCGAGGGGGCCTTTCGCACGAACATCTATCCGGTGCCCGACCTCCGCAATCCGTTTCTCGGCGTGCACTTCACCGTGACCGTGGACGGGCACGCCAAGATCGGCCCCACCGCCATTCCGGCCTTCTGGCGGGAGCAGTATGCGGGGCTGGCCGGGTTCAGTCCGCGGGAACTCGTCGAGATCGCTGCCCTCCAGTGCGGCCTCCTCTTCTCGGCCGGCTTCGAGTTTCGCCGGCTGGCCATGGAGGAACTGCAAAAGTACGACCGCCGCCACCTCGTGTCGCTCGCGGGGCGGCTGGCGAGCGACGTGCGGCCGGAGCACTGGCGCCGCTGGGGCAGGGCGGGCATCCGCGCGCAGCTGCTCGACATCCGCACGCGGAAGCTCGAGATGGATTTCGTGATCGAGGGGGACGACCGCTCGATGCACGTGCTTAACGCCGTGTCGCCCGGCTGGACCTGCTCGATCCCGTTCGCCGCGTACGTGGCCGACGCGATCGATGCGCGGCATCAGCCGCCGGGATCGTCGGCCCAGGCGAGCAGGCTTGCATAGCCGCGGACGCCGAGGGCGAGGCGGCGCTCCTCCCACTCTTTCCGCGGCGTGGTGGCCATGACGGCCGCCACGTTCACGCCCGCCGCCAGTCCGGCCTCCCAGTCGCTCGGACGGTCGCCGATCATCCAGGCGGCGTCCCGCGTCAGCCCGTGCTCCAGGAGCATCTCCTCGATGAACCGCGGCGACGGTTTGCGATAGCGGGCCGGCTCGTCGGGCCGCTCCGGCGCGACGCAGATCCTCGTGAAGGGCTCCGGCCCGAGATCGAGCAGGTCGATCATCCGCCGGTTCACGGCCTCGACGTCGGCCAGCGTGAAGTAGCCCCGGTTCACGCCCGACTGGTTCGTGAGGATGAAGAGTTTGGTTCCCGCCGAGAGCAGCCGGCGGAGCGCTTCCCGGGTGCCCGGGATGAGCGCCACCTGATCGACCGCGCCGACGAAATGGCGATCCTCGATGAGCGTGCCATCCCGGTCGAGAAACAGGGCCTGGACGCTGGTGGGCACGGCGACTTCCTGAAACGGGGCTGCGGTCGAAAACTGAACCGCTCCGGGTATGATACCGACCGCGCCGGCACCGCCCTGGAGTCCGGCCGGCAGCCTTTTATGCGGGGAAAACGTCCATGGCCGAGCCGAAGTCGCCCGTCGTGCAATCGTCGTCGGCCATCGCGCCCTGGTTCCGCAAGGGCGATGCGATCCTGCTGGCGGTGCTTCTGGGGGTGGTCTCTCTGGCTTGGTGTACCGCCAATGCCAAGTGGTCGCTCTCGCAGTGGAGCCTGCCGAACGTTTACCTGGAGGTCGATAAAGCCGACGTCGTCCATGCGCTGGCGATGATGAAAGCCGGTGGTGACGGCCAGTTCGTGCCGCTGGCCTGGAAGGTGGTCGATGACATCGGCGCACCGGCGGGGGCCAACTGGAACGACTGGCCGTTTGTAGAAGAACTGCTCGTCGTCTTCTACGCGGTCCTCGGCCGGATCTTCGGTCTCTTCGGCGGGTTGAACGTCGGCACCCTCATCGCGCACCTCCTCGCGGTCGTCACGTTCTACGTCGTCGCCCGGAGCGAGGCCTGTGCTCCCGTCTGGTCGTTCGTGGGGTCGCTCGCCTACGGCCTCGCGCCCTTCATCTTCGCCCAGTCGCCGTTCCACATCACGACCGAATACGTCTGGCACATCCCGCTGTTTGTCCCGGTCTGGCGCTGGGTCTCGACGGAGCCGGGGATTCGCCCGGGATCACGGCAGTTCTGGATCGCCGTCGCGGTCGGCGTCGTCACCGGGCTGCAGAGCCCATATTGGACAAACATATTCTGCCAACTCACGCTTCTCGGGGCGGCTGTGATGTTTTGGCGGAACCGGTCGTGGCCCGCGCTGAAGTCGGCCCTGGCGGTGATCGGTGCGGCGGCGGCGGCCTTCGCCCTGATGAACCTCGACACCTGGACCTACAAACTCGCCAATGGCCCGAACCCCGGAGCGCTCGTCCGGGAATACAAGTGGCTCGAGATCTACGGTCTCAAGCTCGTCGATCTGGTGATCCCGCCGGTCGCGCACCGTTCGAACGACTTCGCGGCCTACGCCGCAGCCCACAGGCTCGGCAATCCGGCCGCGGGCATCCCGCCCGCCTCGCCGCTGCAGGACGAGGGCTCGTATCTGGGGATCGTGGGGATTCTTGCCCTGGGGCTGCTCGTCTGGACCGCGATCTCGGATGCCGTGAAGGGCAGGGCCAACGACATCCCGCTCGCCGCCTGGCAGGTGCTCTGGATCATGCTCTGCTTCAGTACGGGCGGGCTCAATGCGATCCTCGGTGCCTGCGGCTTCACGCTTTTCCGAGCTGCCTGCCGCTACAGCGTCGTGATCCTCGCGATCGTGCTGATGGATGCCGTGCGGCGGCTCACGGCCTGGGAGAAGGATGCCGCGGCGAAGGCGAGCGCGGACACCATGCGGATCGGCACGCTCACTGCCGCGGCCGGGCTCTGCCTGCTCATCCTCTGGGATCAGGTGCCGCGGGCACCAACGCCGGCGCAGTCGGCGGTGATCGCGAAGCAGGTGGCGGCCGACCGCGAGTTCGTCGGCCGGATGGAGGAGTCGCTGCCCGACAAGGCGATGGTCTTCCAGCTGCCCGTGATGGAGTTCCCGGAATCGGGGCTGCCGGGGATTCCCCCCTACGATCACTTCCGGCCGTATCTCTACAGCCATGACCTCCGGTTTTCCTTCGGATCGATGAAGGGCCGCGAGCGCGAGCGGTGGCAGCAGGCCGTCCAGCAGAAGCTCGTCGAAGGCGCGGCGGTGGATCAGCAGGCCCAGAAGATCCGGTTCAAGATCGCCAACGTGAATCAGGCGGTGCAGGAGCTCGAGAAACTCGGTTTCAAGGCGATCTACATCAATCGCAACGGCTTTCCCGATCGGGGCAAGGGACTCGAGGAGGCCCTCGTCGAACTGGGTTTCGACACCCCGCCCCTGCGGAGTGCGGCCGGCGACCTGACCTGCATCCTGCTCGAGAAGCGGCCCGCCGCGGAGAAGTGACCTGTGGCCGCGTCCGCCATGCAGGTTCGGCAGGCCGCGATCCTGGCCGGGCTCACCCTCGCCGTGTTTGCGCCCACGCTGTCGGCCGGGTTCGTCTACGACGCGCGGCTGCAGATCCTCACCGACCCCTTCCTGCACGATCCCCGCAACTGGCTCAACGTGCTCTCGTTCCGCGTGCTCGGAATGGACGTGCTCGACTTCAACCGGCCGGTGCAGCTGGCATCACTCATGCTCGACGCGGCCGTGTGGGGAAAGGACCCTTTCGGCTACCACCTCACGAGCATCCTGCTGCATGCGGTGAACGTGGTGCTGGTGTGGCTGGTGGCGCGGGAAGTGTTGGCGGGCAGTGAGGGTCGAGTTGGCGGAGGTGGGCCGCCGACGGGCCGATCGCTGGCGGCGTTTCTCGCGGCACTCTGGTTTGCCGTGCACCCCATCGTCGTCGAGGCGGTCTGCGAGCCGACGTTTCGGGAAGACCTCCTGGCGGCGGCGTTTACGCTCGGGGCGGTCGTGCTCGCCGGGCGGCATGCGGCGGCAGCGGGGGCGGATGCCTGGCGGGCTGCGGGCTGTGCGACGATCTGCCTGCTCGCCGTCGCCAGCAAGGAGTCGGGTGTGGCGGCGCCGTTCGTGCTCGCGGCGTTCTGGGGGCTTTTCCGGGCTGGCGGGCGGAGCCGCTTCTGGCGGCTGGCGATCGGCGGCGGGTTCGTCGTCGTCGCGGCATTTCTCGCGGCACGGTTTCTCCTGGAGCCGTCGCCCTCGCGGATTTTCGAGACGAAGCCAGGCTTCCTGGGCGGCTCGTTCATCGAAACGCTGAAGATCGAGCCGCGGATCCTCGCGCTCTACGCCCAGTTGATCGTCTTCCCGGTCAATCTCTGCGCCGACTACGGGCTGTATTCGCTCCGCCATCTGCCACTCTGGGCGTCGTTGGTCGTGATCGCCGCGCTCGCCTCGCTGGCGACTGTCGGCGGCCGCCGTGATCATCGCCTGCTCTTTGGGCTGGCCCTGCTGCTCGTGCCCCTCGTGCCGGTGTCGAACCTCGTGCCGATCTACCGGGCCGCGGCCGACCGCTACCTCTACCTGCCGCTGGCCGGCGCGGCCTGCATCGTCGCCTGCGTGCTCGATGGACCTTGGCTGGCGGGCAACGAACGGCGGCGACAGGCCGTGACCATCGGGGCGATGGGGGCGATCGTCGTGCTGGGCGCCATGGCCATCGGTCGGCAGGCGGTGTGGGCGAACCAGTTGGCCCTTTGGGAGGACACGCTCCAGCGGATCCCCGTGTCGTATACGGCTGCCAGCGGGTATGCCGGCGCGCTCCGCGAGGCGGGGCGAACCGAGGAGTCGATCGAGATTGCCCGGCGGGCGATTGACTTGTCCGAAGGCAGGCGGGGCGATGCCTGGCTCGTGCTGGCGCTGGCGCTCGAAGCCGCGGGGCGGGCGGCCGAGGCCGAAAAAATCGTGGCCAAGGCGGTCGAGGTTGACGGCCGGCTTGCCGACCCCGATGCCCGCGTGGCGGCGCTCGCCATGGAGCCTGCGGAGGCCGAGGGAATCAAGCGGATTCTGGCACGAAATCGCAGCGGGCCGCGTTAGAAGCCCAGCCAGGTGCGGCGTGCGAGCCCCAGCAGATCCCCGATGCTCCGGCGGGTCTCGGCGAAGTCGGCCTTGCTCGAGCCGTGCGTGCGGTCGGTGAACGTGATCGGCACCTCGACGATGCGGGCTCCGGCACGATGCAGTCTCCAGAGGAGATCCTCCTGGAAGGCGTAGCCCTGGGACTCGGGAGGGGAGATCCGATCAAGAAGCGTGAGGCGGATCGCACGAAAGCCTCCCGAGCCGTCACGGACCGGCACGCCGAGCACCCACCGCGTGAACCAGCAGACGAGGCGGCTCATGAGTTCGCGCGACAGCGGCCAGCCGAGCGTCTTCCCTCCCGGAACCCGGCGGGAGCCGATCGCGAGGTCCGCAGGTTTGCCGCCCGGGGGTTCCATCGCGGTGAGGAGCCGGGGAATGTCGTCGGGATCGTGGCTCAGATCGGCGTCCATGTAGACCGCGATCTCGAAGCCGGCGCGGCGGGCCTCGCGGAGCCCTTCGAGGATCGCGCTGCCGAGGCCGCGGCGTCCGCGACGGATGAGAACATGGAGCCGCGGCTCCGTCGCCGCCTTCCCCAGGGCGATCCCGCCGGTGCCATCGGGCGAGTCGTCATCGACGACGAGCATGTGAAGATCGGGCCGGGCCGCCAGCACGCGGTCGATCAGCGTGGCGATGTTGTCGCGCTCGTTGTAGGTCGAAGCATTGACGATGATCCGCCCCGGCAACCATGGCTCGGCAGAGCGTGTATCGGACGCGGAGGATGGTGCAGCGGGCGTCGCCATGAAACGATTGTGCCCTCGTCTGGCGAGGGAGTCACGAGCCGCGGATTCAGCGGCCGCGGGACGCGTGGTCGCGGAGGAGATTGCTGCGGGCCTCGATCTCGTCGATCGGGCGAAGGACTGTCTCGGCGCCCGGTGGCAGGAGCGGGAAGTGCCGCGCGGCCGTGAGCGAATCGACGACCTCGTGGCAGAAGCCCGCATGGGTCACCCAGAGCGCGGGATCGAACCGTCGCAGGTCGATCGATACCGAGTAGGTGCGGAGGGTCTTGCGACGCTTCTTGACGTATTGGGGGAAAAACGACATCGAGAGTTCACGAAGCGACCTATAGATCGGGTCTCGGTAGCGGAGCAGGGGACTGTTGCTCTTGGAGATGGCTCCCCAGAGACCACGGCGCCGGAACAGCACCACGACGTGGTCGACGTCACCCCGCGCCGCCCCCAGGTCCATCACCAGCGGGGGTTCTCCCGCGAGCCAGAGCCCGCACGCCGCGACGAAGGCCGCCTCCACGCAGTGGGCCTCGCCATGCCGGAGCGACTCCGCGACCGATCGGGCCGTGGGCCCGGCCGACTCGCGGTTCCAGTGGAGCCGGTTGACGAAGTCCTGGATCCGCTGGGGCGTGCGCAGGGCGGCGAGCATCGCCGCGATGCGCCGCGGGAGGCCGAGCCTCACGCCGAGGTCCGTGCCGGTGGCGGCCGGGAGGGCGGCCGGTGAATGCTGGCGGTGCTGGCGGGGGCGTGCTGTCACGGCCGGAGACTACCACCGCCGGGGCCGCCACGAAATCGCCGGGGGCCTCTGCCGGCTCGCCGTGCGAGCGGAGGCAGGAAAAAAGAGATGCCCAAACGTGGTCCTCCCGGCGGCGGATTGCTTAAAATCGGATGAGCCACTGGAGGGTTGCAATGACACGTCGATTTTTGTGCGTGATCGCTGTGTGTGCCGGAGTTGTGTTGGGCGCGCAGACCCGCGAGGCCGCGGCCCGTGGGTGCTATCCCACGTTCGGCTACGGCAACGTCGGCTACTCCGCCGGCTACAGCATCCAGCAGGTGGGCTGGTGTGGTCCGCGCTGGTCCGGTCCGCGCGGGTGTGGCTGGGGAGGCGGTTGGGGAGGTGGCTGGGGTGTTGGCCGCGGCGGCTGGTGCGGGCCCGGCTGGGGTGGCTGGTGCGGGCCGCGTTGGGGATGGGGCTGCAGGCCGTGGGGCTGGCGGACCTCGTGCTACACGCCGGCGTATTCGTACGGCTGGCCTGCGTACTATGGCACGACATGGTTTCCTTCATGCGGATCCACCTTCTATTCGTCCCCCGTGGGCGGATCGTTCTTTTCAGGAGGCATGATTCCCGTTCCGACCGTCGGCTTCGGCTATCCCGCCTTTGCGCCAGGTTTCGTGTCGGCGAACAACGTGGCGACGCCAGTCGCAGGTTTTGCCAATGCCCGGCCCGCACTGCAGCCGGTGCAGCAAGTGGCCTCGACGATTGGCGATCTGCGGAGCCGTCGGGCGGCCGCCCAGCGGACGTCGGTGGCGCAGGCTGCGACCCGGATTCGTCCGGGCAACACGATCGCGAGGCTGAGGGCCTCGCGGCTCGTCGCAGTGGGCGATCGCCAGCTCCGCGACGCCAACGGCGACCCGACGCTCGTCCGCCGCGCGGTTGACTCCTACCGTCGCGCCGCGGCCATCGCCGGAGACCAGCCCGACACGTTTGTGCGGGAGGCGATCGCGCTGGTGGCCCTCGGAGAACGCGGGCAGGCCGACGCCGCCATGGCCAAGGCGGTGGCGATCGACGGACGGCTCGCCGACGTGCCGCCGGCCCGTGACAATCAGCCCGCCGACCCGGTCTTCGGCGGCCGGTCGGCCGAGGCGGAGCCTCCGCTGGTCGCCCGTGGGAAAGCCGTTCTGCGTCAGATCGGTGCCGATACGGCTGCGGGCGATGCCGATCCCGCGGTCCAGTGGCTGGCCGGCCGGTGGGCGGACCGATTTGACGGCGGGCTCAGGGCCGTGGCGACGAACGACCGCCGCGTGGAATAGGGCTCCTCGTCAGCGGAGACCTGGCGGGTATTCTTGCGGCATGACCGCAACCCGCCCCCTCTGTGAACGCATCGACCTCGATCAGCCCGCCGGCCGTGGCCGTCTGGAGGCCTTGCGGGGCAAACTCGTCTCGCAGGGCGACGTCATCAGCCCGGCCGGCCGGCAGAAGACGATCGACGTATTCGGCGAAGCCCTTTCGCCACGGCAGGTCGTCGAGCGGATCTGCGGCGATGTGCGATCACAGGGGCTCGCGGCTCTCCTCGACTACTCGCGGCGGATCGACTCCGCCGACGTGAAGGCCGACTCGCTCTTCGTGGCCCCCGAGCGGCTCGCCGCGGCCCACCACTCGGTCGAACCCGGCTTCCTCGCCGCCATTCGCCGGATCCGTGACCGGGTGGAACGCTTTCAGCAGGCGGTGCTCATCCGCGACGTCGAGGTGAAACTCCCGGGCGGCGGCAGCCTGCGGCAGCGGTACCTGCCGCTCGACCGCGTGGGCGTTTGCGTGCCGGGGGGCGCCGCGGCCTACCCGTCGACGCTCCTGATGACCGTCGTACCCGCGCGGGTGGCGGGCGTGAAGGAGATCGTGGTCGTCGCCCCACCGACGAAGTTTGGCTCCGAGAACACGCACGTGCTTGCGACCTGCCACGAGCTCGGCGTGACCTCGGTGATGCGTGCCGGCGGCGCCCAGGCCGTCGCCGCCATGGCCTACGGCATCGAGGGGATGGCCCGCGTGGACAAGATCGTCGGCCCAGGCAACCTCTTCGTGGCCCTTGCCAAGGAACACGTCTACGGCGACGTGTCGATCGACTCGATCGCCGGGCCGAGTGAAATCGTGATCGTGGCCGACGACGTCGGGAATCCCGAGTCGATTGCCTCCGACATGCTGGCGCAGGCGGAGCACTCGCCCGGTTCGGCGATCCTGCTCACCGCCAGTCGGTCGCTGGCCGACGCCGTCATGGCGGCCCTCGAACGCCGCGTGGCCGTGCTCGAGCGGAGTGATCTCACGCGGGACAGCCTCGAGCGGTTCTGCGGCATCGTCGTGACCCGCAGCGACGAGGAGTCGGCCGACCTCGCCAACGACCTCGCCCCCGAGCACCTGTTGATCGACACCCGCGATCCGGAGGCCGCGCTTGCCCGGATCCGCCACGTGGGTGCGGCCTTTCTCGGGCCGTACAGCCCCGTGGCAGCGGGCGATTACGCCGCCGGGCCGTCGCATGTGCTCCCGACCGGCGGCACGGCCCGATTCGCGGCCGGTCTTTCGGCCAACGAGGTCCTCCGGGGGGGCAGCGTGACCCGGCTCGGCCGGGACGACCTCGCCGAGATGGCCGACGACATCCGCCTGCTCGCCGACACCGAGGGGCTCACCGCGCACCGCCGCAGCGTCGATGCCCGATTCGACGGGTAGCCGCGTCACATCGGCGCCGGAAAGCCCGGAGCGGCCGACGGGTAGCAACGCTTGGAACGGTTGTGCCGACCATGGGAGCGGGCGGGGCGTGAGGTAGACTTTGGCCGTCTCCACCTTCCACGAGTGCGTCATGTCCGCCGTGCCCGCCCGATCCGCCACCCCGCTGATCCGATCCGCGATCGCCGCGATCGAGGGCTACGTGCCCGGAGAGCAGCCCCAGACCGGCAAGTGGATCAAACTCAACACCAACGAGAATCCCTACGCTCCGTCGCCGGCGGTCGCCCGGGCGATCGTGGCCACGGCCGCTGGCCGCACGCTCGCCAAATATCCCGATCCGATGGCCAACGCATTTCGGCGTCGCGCCGCCGAGGTGCTCGGTGTGGAGCCCGACTGGATCATCTGCGGCAACGGCAGCGACGATCTGCTCACGATCCTCGTGCGCTCGTTCGTGGGCGAGGGGGAGTGCCTGCGGATGCCTTATCCGAGCTACATCCTCTACCGCACGCTCGCCGGTATCCAGGGAGCGGCTTGCGACGAGGTGCACTACCGCCGCGACTGGACGCTCGGGGACGAGTTCGCGGCTCCCCGCGACGACCTGCGGCTTGCCGTCATCGCCAACCCGAACAGCCCGTCTGGCACGCTCCTCCCGCCCACGCGGGTCGCCGAGCTCGTCGAGCAGCTTCCCTGCGGCGTCGTGGTGGACGAGGCCTACGGTGACTTCGCCGAATCCAACTGCCTCGGGCTCGTCAAGGCGAACCCGAGGGTGATCGTGACGCGGTCGTTCTCGAAGTCGTACGCCCTCGCCGGCCTGCGGTTCGGTTTCGCGGTCGCCCAGCCCGCCGTCATCGAGCAGATGCTCAAAGTCAAGGATTCCTACAACTGCGACGCCCTTTCGATCGCGGCGGCGACCGCGGCGATCGATGACCAGGCCTGGCTCGCCGAGAACAGGTCCAAAATCATCGCCACCCGCCGGCGGCTCACCGACGCCCTCCGCGGCCTGGGCTACGATCCGCTCGAGAGCCAGGCGAACTTCGTCTGGTGCACCCATCCCTCCAGGCCGCACAAGCCGATCTACGAGGCCCTCAAGGCCCAGGGCATCCTCATCCGCTACATGAACTACGCCGGCTGGGGCGATGGGCTGCGGGTGACGGTTGGCACTGACCCCGAAATCGACGCCTTCCTCGCCTGCCTGAAGACGATCTGAACGGTTGCTCCCCCCCAACCCGCGAAACCCCGCCATGCCCCGCACCGCCACCGTCACCCGTAAAACCGCCGAGACCGACATCCGCCTCACGCTCGACCTCGACGGCACGGGCAAGGCCGAGGTCGGCACAGGGCTCGGCTTTTTCGACCACATGCTCACGCTTCTGGCGGGGCACTCGCTGATCGACATCAAGATCGACTGCACGGGCGACCTGCATGTGGACGGCCACCACACGGTGGAGGACGTGGGCCGCGCCCTGGGCGGGGCGCTCGTCGAATGCCTCGGAGACCGCAAGGGCATCCGCCGTTACGGCCATGCGATCATTCCGATGGACGAGTCGCTGGCGACCGTGGCAGTCGATCTCGGCGGCCGCTCGGCCTGCGTGTTTGCCGTGGACTTTCCGGTGCCGACGATCGGCACCTTCGACGCCCAACTCGTGGAGGTGTTTTGGGAGAGCGTGGCCGCCACGGCGGGCATGAACTTCCACGCGCTCCTGCACCACGGCAAGAACGGCCACCACATCGCCGAGGCGGTGTTCAAGGCGGCGGCCCGGGCGATCCGAATGGCGGTCGAGACCGATCCCCGCCAGCCGGGCATCCCGAGCACCAAGGGCACGCTCACGTCGAAGTGATCGCGGCCCGGCGGCCGGCTGTTCGTGCCGCGGGGCATGGGCAGCCCCTCTCCGCGTTACTCGTTGACGTAGGTCTCGAGGAACCGGGCGAGCTTGTGGAAGTCGCAGCCCCGCTCGACGTAGCGGACGACCGTCACGAGGGTGTTGGGATCGACCAGTTCCTCGAACGGCACGTAGTTGAGGTCGAGTTGCCCCGACACGCTCACCATCACGCCATCGAGGCCCCGCTCGGCGAGCGCCCGGTAGCCGCCCACGCCGAGCTGGCTGCCGAGCATCACGTCGAAGGCGTGGGGCTTGGCGCAACGGGCCTCGTAACCCAGTTGCAAGCCCACCACCTTTCGCGAACGGCCCGTCTGTTTCTTGAACTCGTCCGAGACGAGCTTGGCGAACATGCGGCCGAGCTGGACGTGGGAGATCGAGATGTGGCCGTGGTCGTCGCGGGGGATGCCCTCGAGTGACTTGGCGGGGAGGTATTCGGCGAGGCCCTCGGCCATCACGATCACGCCGTATTGCTTGCCCTCCTGCTCCTCGCGGACCCGCATCGTCTTCACGATCCGACCGATCACCTCGTCGATGTTCATCACCGGCTTGATCCGCGTCTGGCCGTTCGGATCGGTGACCGTCTCCTCGCCGCGGAACCTGCCATGGATGTCTTCCACGCTGATCACGAGGCTCGCCTCGCCGGCAATCGCGGCTCCGTAGGAGAGCCAGCCGGCGCTCCGGCCCATGGTTTCGCAGAGGAAATAGGATCGGCTCGCCTCGGCGTCGTAGAGGAGGTTGCGGATCTCGCCGCCGAGCGTGTCGACGGCGGTGAAGTAGCCGAAGGTGAAGTCGATTCCCATGTAGTCGTTGTCGATCGTCTTCGGCAGGTGGACGACCGGGATCCGCTTGGCATCGGCCGGAAGGCGGTCCTGGTAGAGCTTGAACTTGTTGGCGGTCTTGAGGGTGTCGTCACCGCCGATCGAGATCAGGGCCTCGACGCCGAGTGAGCGGAGCCCCTCGTAGGCGTTCCTGAGCGGCTGTACCCGGTCCGCATCGCCGAAGTGGCTGGGGTGCGAGACATGCTTGCCGGGATTGGTGCGGGCCGTGCCGATCATGATCCCCTGGCCGCTCCGCGTCCGCTTGAGGAAATCGGGCGTGATCCTGATGTAGTCGCGGCCCTCGACGAGCGGGTTGGCGGGCGAATAGTCGGCGAGCGACGAGTAGCCGTGCTTCATGCCGATCACCTCGGTGCCCTCCCGCATGAACGACGTCGCCGCGGTCGAGATCACCGCGTTGGCTCCCGGTGCGGGGCCTCCGGCGAAGAGGATCGCGACGCGACGGAAGTGGTGGGTGGCGCGGTCGGGGCGGGCGAGGGATTCGGGCACGGCGGGATCCTGGGGTGTGTCAGTCTGCGAGCATGCGTTCAACGAAGGTGGTGTCGACCTGGGCATCGTGGAAGGCGGCGTTGGAGAGAACCTTGAGGTGCAGCGGCACCGTGGTCTTGATGCCTTCGACCCGGAGCTCCTTGAGGGCGCGAATCATCGTGTCGATGGCATCCTTGCGGGTGGGCTGGTGGACGATCAGCTTGCCCACGAGTGAATCGTAGTGCGGCGGCACGACGTAGCCGGTCGCGGCATGGGAATCCCAACGCACACCGAAGCCGCCCGGAGCGATGATCCGCTCGATCCGACCGGGGCAGGGACGAAAGTTGGCGTCGGGATCCTCGGCATTAATGCGACACTCGATGGCGTGGCCGCGTGGCTT
>SXWC01000103.1 GCA_005789975.1 Planctomycetaceae bacterium | reverse complement strand
GATCGGGAGCTTGCGTTGAGCCATCTTCTTGAAGATGAGGCTCATCACGCCGGGGCGATCCGGGATATCGAACAGACTGACGCGAACCTCGTCCTTGACCAACGCCAGCCCGGTCGCGATCGGACCGTCGTCGTCCGCCTCGGGACAGATCAGCGTTCCCAGCGTGTCGTTGAAGCTGGGCCGCACGCGCAATCGTACGCGGTACGTCTTGGCGAACTCGATTGAGCGTGAGTGCATTTTGCCGCCACCGACGCTCGTCAGTTCCAGCATCTCGTCATACGAAATCCGATGGAGCTTGCGGGCGTTCTTCACGATGCGCGGGTCGGTCGTGAAGATCCCTTCGACGTCGGTGTAGATCTCGCATTCCTCGGCTTGCAACACGGCGGCCAATGCCGTCGCGGTCGTGTCGCTGCCCCCTCGGCCGAGCGTGGTGATGTTGCCGTTCTGGTCGATCCCCTGAAATCCCGCGGCGATCACGATCGCGCCCGAGTCGAGCAGCTGCCTGACATGGTCGGTCGAGATCGAGCGGATTCGGGCCTTGGTGTGGGTGGAGTCGGTGCGGATGCCGATCTGGGAACCGGTGAGGCTCACGGCCTTGTGCCCCGCCGCCTGCACCGCCATCGCAAACAGCGCGACGCTCACCTGCTCGCCCGTGGAGAGGAGCATGTCCATCTCGCGGGCGCTGGGACGATCGCTGATCTGCCGGGCGAGATCGACGAGAATGTCGGTCTGGTGGCCCATGGCGCTGACCACGACCACGACCTTGTCCCCGGCCCGATGACGGGCGATCGCCTTCTCGGCGGCCGCCTTGATCTTCGACGGATCGGCGACACTGGTGCCGCCGAACTTCTGCACGACGAGGGCCATCTGCTCTTCGACTCCTGCGCTTCTGCGCCTCTTAGGAAACCGCCCCTGACCTCGGTCCCAGAAACTCGCCCATCAGCCTCCAGCCCGGCTCGATCCGCCCGCCCCCCGCGGCCGCGGACGCTTCATCGAAGGTCGTCCGTCCGGAACCGGCGATCCCGGAACCGGCCATCACGAAGGGCACACTCCCCCGGGAATGCGTCTTGGTGGCGAGGAACGTCGGGTGGTCGGGGCAGACGAGGATGCGATGCGGGCCGCTCGCGGCCAGATGGGCGGCCAGCGGCGCGATGATCAGGGCGTCGATCTCCTCGATCGCCTTGACCTTCGCGGCACAGTCACCCTCGTGGCTCGCCTCATCCGGAGCCTCGACGTGCACGCAGACGAGGTCGGCGGAGGCAAACTCCGCGATCGCCGCCCTCCCCTTCGCCGCGTAGTCGGTGTCGAGGTAGCCGGTGGCGCCGGGCACCTCCAGCCGCTTCCAGCCGGCGAGGGCCGCCAGGCCGCGGAGGAGGTCCACCGCGGTGATCATCGTGCCCGAGAGGCCGTATTTCTCGGCGAACGGCTCGAGCGCGGGCGCCCGCCCCACGCCCCACAGCCAGACGTGCGTGGCCGGACGTTTTCCGGCGGCGATCCGGGCCCTGTTGACGGGATGTCCCTCGAGCCAGGCCGCGCTTCGCGACATGATCTCCGTGAGCAACCGGCTCCCCGTGCCGCGGGGGAAGTCGTCGGCGACGGACCGGTCGAGCAGATCGTGGGGCGGAGTCGCGCGGAGACTGCCGTCGAAGGGGGCGGCGTCCTCCGCTCCGCGATGGAGCAGCAGATTGCGGTAGCTGACGCCGGGCACGAACGACCAGCGGGCCGCGATTTCGGGGAAGTCGGCGGCCAGGCCCTGCTGCGCCGCGGCGAGCAGTTCCGTCGCCTCCGCCGTCGTCACGTGTCCGGCGGTGAAGTCGGTCATCCGCTGATCCGCGATCGTGACGAGGTTGCACCGCACGGCCCAGTCGTGGGGACCGAGGCTGATGCCCTGCGCCGCCGCCTCGAGCGGCGCCCGGCCGGTGAAAAAGACGAGCGGGTCGTAGCCCATCAGGCTCATGCACGCGACCTCGGAGCCGGGCGGAAGGCTCTCGGGGACGTGGTTCGTCAGTCCCACGAGGCCGCGGGCGGCGAGGGCGTCGAGCGCGGGGGTGTGGGCGGCCTGGAAGGGGGTGCGGCCTCCGAGCGACTCCTGCGGGGTGTCGGCGGCGCCATCGGGGATCACGATCAGGTATTTCATGGGGGCCCTTCGGGGTGGCGTCAGTCGTCGATCACGCTGAGGCAGACGCTCCTGCCGGAGACGACGTCGGACGCGTCGATGTGGGTGACGGCCTTCTGGATCGCCGTCGTGCCGCAGGCATGCGTCATGATCACCAGCGGCACCGCCCCGCCGGCCGCCCCGGACGGGTCGTGCTGGATGACCGAGGCGATCGAGATCCCATGCTCTCCGAGGATGCCGGTGATCCGCGAAAGCACCCCCGGCCTGTCGCTGACCCGCACCCGCAGGAAGTGCTTCTCCGTCATGTCGACGCCGCTGATCCTCGCGGCCAGGCTGTCGGCGTCGAGCACGCCGGTGGTGCGGAAGGTGATCGCGGCGCGGCCCACGACCGTGTCGATGATGTCGGCCACGACCGCCGACGCCGTGGGCATCTGGCCGGCACCCAGCCCGTGGAAGAACATCCGGCCGACGGCGTCGCCGACGATGCTCACCGCGTTGAAGGCGCCCCGCGTCTCGGCGAGCGGCGTGCCGATCTTCACCAAGGCCGGCGCCACCCGCATCGCGAGCTTGCCGTCGCTGCGGCTTGCCACCGCCACCAGCCGGATCCGGTAGCCGAGTTCGGCGGCTTGGCTCATCAGGTCGCTGTCCACGCCCTCGATGCCGGTCCGCGGAATCTCGGCCCACGGCACCCAGACACCGAAGGCCAGGTGGGCGAGGATGGCGAGTTTCTGGGTCGCGTCGGTTCCATCGACGTCCATCGAGGGATCGGCCTCGGCGAAACCCTTGGCCTGCGCGAGCTGGAGGACCTCCGCGTAGTCGGAGCCGTCCTCCTCCATCGTCGAGAGGATGAAGTTGCTGGTGCCGTTGAGGATGCCGCGGATGCTCTCGATGCGGTTGGCGGCGAGGCATTCGCCGATCGCGGCCACGATCGGGATCCCGCCGGCGACGGCGGCCTCGAAGGCGATCGACCGGCCCTTGCGGCGGGCGAGCTCGAAGAGTTCGGGGCCGTGTTCCGCGAGGAGCGCCTTGTTGGCGGTGACGACGTCCTTGCCGCCCTCGAGCAGCTCCACCATCATCGAGCGGGCCGGTTCGAGGCCGCCGACGAGCAGCGCGGCCACCGAGATCGAGGGATCGCGGGAGATCGTGCCGATGTCGGTCGAGATCCGCTCGGCCGGAAGCCGCAGGTTCCGCTCGCGGCCGGGATCGCGGCAGACCGCCCGCTCGACCACGATCGACCGCCCGGCCTGGCGGGTGATGTGGTCGGCAGACTCCAGGAGCAGGCGGACCACGCCCGACCCGACGGTGCCGAGGCCGACGACACCGACGCGAACAGGCTCTGCCGAAGGGATCATGGGAAGCGGTGCTTTCACAGGGGTGCGGAACTCTGGATCGTAATGAGCCTAGCCTCCGGCGTGAAGCGCGGGATGTGGAGCCGCCCGCACGCGCCGGTCGTGCCGGTCGTGCCGGTTGGGAGTTCGCTGGGCGATCGCGTACAACCTCCCGGCAGTGGAGTCCCGTCAGCCCGCATTCCCTCCCGTGGAGCCACCAGCCTTGGAATCAGCCGCCCGCGAGTTTCTGTTCCGCCTTCTCAAGACCCCGAGCCCATCCGGCTACGAGCAGCCGGTTCAGCAGCTTGTCCGCGAGTATCTCGCCGGCTGCGCCGACACCGTCACGACCGACTCTCACGGCAACGTCATCGGGGGCAAGAACACGGCCGCGGCCACGCGGATGCTCCTGGCGGGCCACTGCGACCAGATCGGCCTGATCGTGCAATACATCGACGCCGACGGCTTCATTTCCGTGCAGCCGATCGGCGGCTGGGATCCGATCCAGCTGGTCGGCTCCCGCGTCACCATCTGGGCGGCCTCGGGCCCGGTGACCGGGGTCATGTCACGCAAGCCGATCCACCTGCTGACGGAGGAGGAGCGGAAGCAGGTTCCGAAGATGAAGGACCTCTGGATCGACATCGGCGCGGAGAACAAGGCCGACTGTGAGAGCGTGATCCGCATCGGCGACGCGGTCACGCTCGAGCTGGAGGTGCGGCAGCTCCGGCGCAACCTGGCCTGCTCGGTGGCGATGGACGACAAGGTCGGGCTCTGGACGGTGCTCGAGGGATTTCGCCGGGCCGTGGCGGCCGGGCCGCTGCCCTGCGCGGTCTTCGTCGCCTCGACCGTTCAGGAGGAGATCGGCCTGCGTGGCGCGCAGACAAGCTGCTACGGCGTCGATCCCCACGTGGCGATCGCCGTGGACGTCACCCATGCGACCGACTGTCCGACAATCGACAAGAAGGCCGAGGGGGACATCGCCCTGGGCAAAGGCCCGGTCATCTACCGCGGCCCCAACATGCACCCGGGCGTGGTCGAGCGGCTGTTCACCGCGGCCCGGGCCCACGAGATTCCCGTTCAGACGGGGGCCAGCGGCCGCGCCCAGCCCAACGATGCCAATGTGCTCCAGACCACGCGGGCCGGCGTGGCGACCGGCCTGGTGAGCGTGCCCAACCGCTACATGCACTCCGCGGTCGAGACGATCTCGCTCGACGACGCCGATCACACGGCCAACCTGCTGGCCGCCTTCATCCGTGGGCTGGAGGGCCAGATCTCCTGGGCTCCGTAGAACCGTTCCCTCCTGCCAAATCGGCACCTCTCCAGGATCGGTCCGCGGGCACGTCCCCTCACGAGCGGTGAATTCGCCGCAAAAACACAAAACGCCCCCCGCACGGCCGTTCGTGGCACGCGGGTTGCTTTCCTTCCGGGCATCCCGAGGATGGGTGCCAAATCGGTCACCCTTAACGTCAGACAGTCGAGAGGAGTCTTCCGTGGCCAAACAGATGGTATTCGACGACGAGGCCCGTCAGCCGTTGCTCGCAGGCGTGTCCAAGCTCGCCCGGGCCGTGAAGAGCACGCTCGGCCCCCGCGGCCGCAACGCGGTGCTCGACAAGGGCTGGGGTTCGCCCAAGGTGACCAAGGACGGCGTCACCGTGGCGGAAGACATCGAACTGGAAGATCCGTTCGAGAACCTCGGTGCTCAGTTGGTGAAGGAAGCGGCCAGCAAG
>SXWC01000102.1 GCA_005789975.1 Planctomycetaceae bacterium | reverse complement strand
GCGATCCGCGACGGCCTGCTGCCGCCGACGATCAACTACGTGACCCCCGATCCCGACTGCGATCTCGACTACGTGCCCAACAAGGTTCGCGAGGGAAAGTGCGACTACGCGCTCTCCAACAGCTTCGGATTCGGCGGGCAGAACATCGCGCTCATCGCCGGCCGCTACCGAGGCTGAGGCGACCCGCCTTGCCCATCCTGCCGTCGTTCCCGGCCGCAGGGTTTGCTCAACCCGTGGGCCCGGCACGACCGATACCACCGGTGAAACGCGGACGAGTGGCCTGCGGCGATGTGCCGGCGGCGCTCCCTCCGCCCATCGGGAACCCCGCCCATGAAATCGCTGCCTCACGCCCTCGGCCTGCTCGTCGTCGCCGCCGTGATCGCCACCTCGAGCGGCTGCTCGATCATCGACCGGCTCTTTCTGCTCAACACCGATGGTCCTCATGGTCATCACGCCAACCAGGCCGGCGGTCCGTGCCAGGACGGCATGTGTCAGGATGGCATGTGTCAGGACGGCCAGTGCGGTCCGCAGGGGTGCCCTGAGGGCAACTGCCCGAGCGGGGCCTGTCAGGAGTGTGAAGGTGGCGCCTGTCACCCGCGGCATGTCGGTCGCTACGGCGGCCTTGCGAAGCACCACCTCTCGCCCGAGGAGAAGGCGGCCCTCGCCGGCTCCGATTACGGTGCCGTGCAGCCTGCCGGCCCGCCGACCGGCGCCGTGGCCTATCCGTATTACACGACCCGCGGCCCCCGCGACTTCCTCGCCAAGTGCCCGCCGTCGATCGGCCCGCAGTAGCGCGGGATGCGACGAGCGAACAGTCCCGCGCCTGACGGCGTTGGGCTTGGCGAGGACCTGCCGGTAGGCTCTTCAGCCTGACCGGCACCGTCGTTCCTTTTCCGGCGGAGGGGATTCGCGCATGCACGCCACCAGGGGTGATTCCACGTCCGGCATGACCGCCTCAGGCCGGCTCACGCTCACCGGCTGGCTGGTATGCGGAATCGCCGCGATCGGTTTCGCATTTGACATCTACGAACTGCTCATGCTGCCGCTGGTGATCAAGCCAGCCCTCGCCGCCCTGGGGGGCATGACGTCGGAAGGGTTGCCCCTGCTGGTGCCGGGGTCACCCGAATACACGAAGTGGGCGCGGGCGCTCTTCTTCCTACCGGCACTCGCCGGGGGCGTCTTCGGCCTGCTGGGCGGCTACCTCACCGACCTCCTGGGCCGCCGCCGGGTGCTCACCTTCAGCATCCTGCTCTATGCCTTCGCGGCGCTCGCCGCCGGTTTCGCCACGTCGCTGCCGCAACTGCTCTTCTTCCGCTGCCTCGTCTTCATCGGCGTCTGCGTGGAGTTCGTCGCGGCGGTCGCCTGGCTCGCCGAACTTTTTCCGAACCGCGAGCAGCGGGAGCGGGTGCTCGGCTGGACGCAGGCATTCTCGTCGCTCGGCGGGCTCCTGGTGGGCTCGGCCACGGTGCTCGCCGCCCGGTTCGCGGACTTCCTACCGGCGATCCAAGGCGGCCACGAGGCCTGGCGATACACGCTCATTTCCGGAGTGATCCCCGCGGTGCCGCTGATCCTCATCCGGCCGTTCCTGCCCGAGAGCCCCGTCTGGGCCGAGAAGAAGCGGTCTGGAACGCTCAGGCGTCCGAGCCTCCGCGAACTCTTCAGCCCGGCGCTCGTGCGGACCACCGTCGTGACCACGCTCGTCTTTGCCGCCAGTTACGGCATCGCCTTCGGCGCGATCCAGCAGCTGCCACAGATTCTCGGCGGGCCGAAGGGGCACGCCGCGATCCTCGCCGCCGCGGAGGCGGCCCGTGACGGGGCGGTTGCCGGTGCCGCGCGGGCCGGGATGCCCGCACCCGCTCCGGGCAAGCTCAAGGCGGTCGCCGGCAATGCCACCGATGAGGCGGTGGCCACCGTCACGATCTACCAGGAGATCGGCGGTCTGGTGGGCCGGGTGCTGCTCGCCTTCGCGGCGTTGCGGATCATCGGTCGCCGACGGCTGCTGCGGCTCTTTCAGATTCCGGCGCTCGTCGTCGTGCCTGCCCTCTTCCTCTGGATCTCGACGCAGCTCTCCAACGTCGAATCGCTTCCCTGGATCAAGGCGGGCATCTTCGTGGCGGGACTGCTCACGGTCGCGCAGTTCAGCTTCTGGGGCAACTACATTCCGCTCGTGTTCCCCACGCATCTCCGCGGCACGGGAGAGAGCTTTGCGGCCAACATCGGCGGCCGCGTGCTCGGCACCGCCGCCGCGTGGCTCACGCTGACGTTCTCCGCGGCCACGCCCCCCGATCCGGTGAGGATCGCGGTGGCCGGTGCCGCGGTCGCGGGGGTCTATGCCCTCATCGGCGTGATCCTCACGGAGTGGCTTCCCGAGCCCGACGCCCCGCTCGAGCATTGATTCCGGGCGGGCTCCCGGTCTACAGCGCGTCCTCGGTGCGGAGCGTGACCTCGATCAGCCGCTCCATCACCTCGGCGGGCGACTCGTGCGGAAAGTTCGTGAGCACGACCTCCTTCGCGTAGAGCTTGCCGATGTAGCGGCGATGCCTCGCCCCGGCCGTGCGGCTGGCGAGGAAGTCGCGGTGGGCGGAGTTGATCACGATCTCGTTGCCCGTCGCGTCGTACCGCGATCGCCAGGGCTGGCCGGGTTCCGGCTCCAGACGGTAGCCGGGCAGGCCGCGGCCACCCGGGCCTTCGCCGCCGGGATCGACCATGAATTTGAGGTCCACCCGGTCGCTCACCTCGACGTCGCCCTGCCGCGCCGTCACCTCGACGGTGACGAGCCCGAGGTCGGAAGAGGCCACGCGGCAGGAGAGGCCATCGACCGCGATCGCTCCCGAACCGGAGACGATCCGCCAGGCCCCCTTCACGCCTCCGGGAATCTCGAGCCCCTGCGCATCGCGGGCGACGGCGGTGAACAGGCACGATCCGCCGGGCGGCCGCCGGGGATGACGTGGAGAAATCCGCACGGTCGCCAACGGCCCGGGGTCGGCCGCAAACAGCCGTGGTGCAGGCTCGGCAACCGGCGGCCGGGGTCGCGCCGGTTGGCCCCCGGGGACTCCTCCGTCGCTCGGCGGGCCCTCATGCTGCTGGATTACAAGGTCGTGCTTGGGGATGTCGAAGAAGAGGTAATCCTCGGCTGGTAGGTCGGCGAGCGCCGAGGCGAACGCCTTGTGGACCTGCTTGAGAAGCTGACGACTGGCACGCTCGGCCTCCGCCTGCTCGCGGGAGGTGACCGCCATGAGGATGTCGGCCTCGATCGCCGGCGCGGCAGCCGCCAGCGCCTCGAAAGCCGCATCGATCACGATGCCCGAACGGGTGCCGGGGGCGACCGCCAGGGCGTCGAAATCGACGAGTCCCTCGAGGCGACGGTCGGTCCATGGGGCGCGCTGGAAGGGGAGGAGCTCGGCGATGTCGGCAAGCACGCGGGTGCCGTCCTTGCAGATCGCGATTCCGCCGCCGCCCGTGGCCTCGTCCCCGCGGCGGTAGATCTCGACGCTCACGTCGCCCAGCGGTGTCGGATACCGCCGCGGGATCTCCAACCGTTCGCCGTCAAACTCGCGGGGCACGACGCGGATCTCCCGTCGGGCCACCGTATCGACGACGTCGATCGTCACGCCCGTGCGCCGGATCCGGTCGCGGAGTTCAGCCGAGAGATAGCGGGCGATCTTCTCGCCGGTGACGAGATTCTTCGTGCCCTCCAGCAGCGGGCCGACCGTCACCCGGGTGCCGCGAATCGCGAGCCGGCCGCGTGCGGGCCGGATGGTGTATTCACGCTCGCCGCGGACGAGATGGAGTTCGCGCAGGGGGCCCGGGCCACCTCCCGACGTCATGCGCAGCTCCTCGCCGAGGCTCCAGAAGCTGAGCAGGCCGATCCCGAACTCGCCATGCACTCCCTGTCGCTGGGCGCCCTGGAGCTGTCGCTTCATGGAATCGCAGAGATGGGTGGCGATTCGCTCGAAATCGGCGGCCCCCGAGGCGTCGCTGGCCACGCCGCGGCCGTCGTCCTCGACCTCGAGGAACAGGCTGCCCTGGGCGCGGCGCCGGGCGATCCGGACACGCGTCGCCCCGGCATCGATGGCGTTTTCGGTCAGTTCACAGATCGCCTTGAGCGGATGCGTCTGCGAGTGGGCGATGATCGTGATCGCATTCCACTGGTCGCCGATCGTGAGTGTTCCGGTGATGGCGGCCGTGTCGGTCTTCATGGTGGCGAAAGCGTCGCGCTGACGGCGACGGTCACTCGGGGAGCGTTCGGGGGGCCTGGGGGACATCGTCGGGCAGCGTGGGCACGGACCAGATCACATACAGACCGGTCGCCACCGCGGCGAAGAACACGTAGCGGATCGTCCAGTGGAGGCTGTTGAGCAGCAGGCTCAAGGTCACCACCGCCAGCACCATCACGACGGCACGATGCTTCAGGCTGCGGCGGATGCCGTGGTAATGCTGCCAGTCGTCGAGCGTCGGTCCGAAGATCCTCGAGCGATGGAGCCAGGCGTGGATCCGGGGAGAACCGCGGTAGAAACACCAGCTCGCCAGGAGGACGAACGGCGTCGTCGGCAGCAGGGGCAGCACCGCACCGAGCACGGCCAGTCCGAGGCAGATCCAGCCGCCGCTCACGTAGAGAAACCCGCGGAGCGGGTCGGTGACGGGGCGGAGGTCCATGAAGCGGGGCTTCCCGAGTCTGTCAGGCAACTGCGGGGATTCTACCACGCGCATGTTTGCCGTATGATCGTCGCCGACATCCCCCCGGCGAACCCGGCCTCAGCCGCCCTTGGAGAGACCCCCATGCCCCTCGTTCCCCTGCGGATCCTGCTCGACCACGCCGCCGAGAACGGCTACGGCCTCGCGGCCTTCAACGTCAACAACATGGAGCAGATCCAGTCGATCATGGAGGCGGCGAAAGAGACCGATTCGCCCGTGATCGTGCAGGCCTCGCGGGGCGCCCGGAGCTACAGCCAGGACAACTACCTGCGGCATCTGATGCTCGCCGCCGCCGAACTCTATCCCACGATCCCGATCGCCATGCACCAGGACCACGGCAACTCGCCGGCCACCTGCCAGAGCGCGATCGACCATGGTTTCACGAGCGTGATGATGGACGGCTCGCTCAAGGAGGACGG
>SXWC01000101.1 GCA_005789975.1 Planctomycetaceae bacterium | reverse complement strand
GCAGCCGCTACACCACGATCCAAAACTGGGCCAACAACATCTACAACCTCGTCACGAAGCGGGCCATGGCCTACGGCGACTCGATGATGGAGTGGATCGACGGCAATCTCGGCAGTCATCTCACGATGAAGTATCCGGCGGTCTACATGATGGAGCCGGGCGCCCGCGGCGAGATTCTCTCGATCGCCTTCGCATCGGCCGGCCAGCATCAGGATGCCGGCGCGAAACTCGTGCACGCGGCCCCGCACACCAGCGGCAGGATCGTGTCCAAGAGCATCTCCAAGAACGGCGGCCGGGCCAGTTACCGCGGCCTCGTGAAGGTGGAGCCCGGGGCGAAGAAGAGCAAGTCGAGCGTCGTCTGCGACGCGCTCATTCTCGACGACCGCAGCCGCAGCGACACCTACCCCTACATCGAGATCGAAGAGCAGGACGTCTCGATCGGCCACGAGGCGAGCGTCTCGAAGATCGGCGAGGAGCAGCTCTTCTATCTGATGAGCCGCGGACTCTCCGAGGCGGAGGCGAGCACGATGATCGTCGGCGGATTCATCGAGCCGCTCGTCAAGGAGCTGCCGATGGAATATGCCGTCGAGATGAATCGGCTGATCGAACTGCAGATGGAAGGATCCGTGGGCTGACGCGACGACCATGAGCACCACCACCGTCACTCCTGCGGCCTCCGCTTTCGACCGTGAATCCCTGGACAGGCTCCTCGATGCCGCCGCGCCGCCCGCGTGGGCGCTCGACGCCCGCCGTCAGGCGTTCGAAAGGCTCGAGTCGCTGCAGCTCCCCGACCGACGCGATGAAAACTGGATGCGGACCGATCTGCGGCTATTCAAGCCGAAGGTCTGGGGGCCCAGGCCCGCTCCGGCCCGCGGGCTGGCCGCTCCCGAAGGGCTGCTCGCACCGGCGATTCTCTCGGGGGACCTCGCCGCGGAGTCGTATGCCGACTTCGAGGCGGCCGCGAGGCCCGTCGGGCCCGCGAGCCTCGGCGGCCGGTTTGCGTCGATCGATGGGCATGTCATCCGGGATGAGCTCGATCCGGCCCTGGCCGCGCAGGGGGTCGTGTTCGGATCCTCGGACCGGTTGCTGGCCGACCATTCCGAGATCTTCCGGCCGCACTGGTTCTCGGTGATCGATCCCGGGTGCGACTGGTTCGCGGCCCTCCACGCCGCATTTCATGCCGCGAGCGTCGTGCTCTTCGTGCCGCCCGGGGTGAGGATCGCGGCCCCGCTGCACGTGATCTCCGGGATCAGCGACGGAGGTGTCGACACCTCGCACGTCCTCGTCGTGCTCGGCGAGGGTGCCGAGGCAACCGTGCTCACGGAGACCGCCGGTGGCGGTCCCGCCGGCGGCGTCGGCGGTTTTCACTGCGGCGGCACCGAGATCGTGGTGGGCAAAGGCGGCTTCCTCCGCATGGTCAATCTCCAAAACTGGAACAACGGCGTCTGGCACGTCGCGCGGCAGAAGGCCGTCGTGCACGATCACGGTCGCCTCCAGTGGACGCTCGGCGCGCTCGGCAGCCGCCTCTCGCAGGTGGCCCAGGACGTGGCGCTCGTCGGCCGGGGGGCCGACGCCCAGGTGAATGGCGTGATGTTCACCGAGGGACGCCAGCACCTCGTCTACAACACGCTTCAGCATCACGAGGCTCCCTCCTGCCGGAGCGACCTGCTCTACAAGGGCGCGCTGCAGGACCGCAGTCGGCTCGTCTGGCGGGGCATGATCAAGGTGGACAAGGCCGCCCAGAAGACGGACGGCTACCAGCGCAACGACAACCTCATGCTCTCGAACGAAGCCCGGGCCGACTCGATCCCCGGTCTCGAGATCGAGGCCGACGACGTCCGCTGCACCCACGGCGCCACCAGCGGCCGCGTCGATGCCGAGCAGGTTTTCTACGCCCAGGCCCGCGGACTCTCGGCCGACGAGGCGGCGAGGCTCGTCGTCGCCGGGTTCTTTCAGCAGGTCTTCGACCGGATCACGATTCCGCAGGTTCGCGAGGCGCTCGCCCGCGCGATCGGCAGTCGCATCCGCCGGATCACCTGATGGAGTTCGTTCATCCGTCGGAGGCCCGGGCGCGAGCGACGGGAATCCGGCCGGTGACTTCCAGATCATCCCTCACCGTCCGAGACGCTTGGAACCCCCGACCATGGCCGATTTTCTCCGTGTTGCCGACGTCTCCGAGATTCCCGATCCGGGCAAGACGCTCGTCGATGTCGATGGCGACATGGTCGCGCTGTTCCATGTCGGGGGCGTCTTCTACGCGATCGACGACGTCTGCACCCACGACGGCGGGCCGCTGGCCGATGGCGAACTCCGCGACCACAAGATCTCCTGCCCCCGACACGGGGCGAAGTTCGACATCCGCACCGGCGCGGCGCTTTCCATGCCTGCCATACGGAGTACGCGAGCCCATGACGTGAAGGTCGAGGATGGCGGCGTCTGGGTGCGACTGCGGGCCGAGGCCGGCTCCGGTGGCCCCCCCTTGCACGGCGCGGTCTCGGCGCCGGTGGCCGCACCGTTGCCCGTGACGTCGGCCGCCGTCGCGGCGCCGGTGCCGACGGTTGGCGGCGGATCCCCGGCCGTGGTCGCTCCCGGGGAGTCCGGCCCGCTCTGCGAGGACCGGGTTCGGGAGATGCTGAAAGAAGTCAAGGATCCCGAGCTCTTCGTCAACATCGTCGATCTCGGGCTGATTTACGGCGTCACGCTCTCTCCATCGGCCGACGTGCCGGGCAAGCTGCATGCGGCGATCGACATGACGATGACGAGCCCCGCCTGCCCGGCGGGGCCGCAGCTCATCGCCGACACGAAGCGGTGCGTGGGCGCGAGCCCGGAGGTCGCGGCGGTGGAGGTGCGGATCGTCATGGAGCCGCCATGGACACCCGATCGCATGACCGACGCGGCCCGGGATCAACTCGGGATCTTTTGACGTCGGGATCTCCCGACGCTCCCGGCCGCAGGAGAGCCTCCGATGCTGGCGGGGCAAAGCCCGAGTCCCGAAGGCATCGGGCCGCCGTGCCCCGCTGCACCGCGAGCCTGCACCGGCCCGCGACGGCCCCGCTTGTCCGCCTGTTCACTGATCCAACTCTTCCGGTGCCGTGATCAGGAGGACCGAAGACGGCCATGCGACTCGTGATCTATGAATGGTGCTGCTCCGGGGGGCTCGCCGGGCCCGATCGGCGGCACATCGTCGCCGCGGGGGATGATGCCGAGGCTCTGGCCCGCGAGGGGCGGTCCATGTTCTGCGGGCTGCTCGCCGATGCCGCACGGGATCGCGGATGTGAGGTGACGGGGCTCGTCGATGAATCGCGGAGAATCGACCTGCCCGACGGTGTCCGTATCAAAACCGTGCCTCCGGGCACGGAGATCGCGGTGCTCGTCGAGGAGTCGCGGCATGCCGATGCGACGCTGATCGTGGCCCCCGAGACGGCGGGAATCCTCGCCGACCGGGTCGCGGCGGTTCGCTTGGTGGGCGGCACGGTGCTCGCACCGAGCGACGGTTTCATCAAAATCGCCTCCGACAAGCAGGCCACGATCGACACGCTCGCCGCGGCGGGCGTGCCCGTGCCCGCCGGGCGTTCGCTCGCGGCCGGTGAAGCGTGGCCGCGGTGGTTTCACCTGCCCGCTGTCCGTAAGGCCCGCGGGAGCACGGGGAGCGACGGCCTCGTCGTCGTGCGGCCCGGCGAGGCTCCGCCGCCGCCGGGCGAGCAGGCCGCACGGCTCGAGGCATTCGTCGGGGGAATGCCGGTGGGCGTGTCGTGTCTTGTCGGGGCGGCCGGCATCCTGCCGTTGCCGGCCGTGCGACAGCTGTTTTCAGGCGGTCCGCAGCCCCGGTACCTGGGGGGCGAGCCGCTGGTCGAGCCGGCGATCGCGAGGCGGGCCGAACGACTGGCCGTCAGGGCGATCGGGGCCGTGGCCCGCATCGGCGGGGGGACGCAGGCGGGCTGGATCGGAGTCGATATGATCCTCGGCAGTCGCGACGACGGGCTCGATGACCGCGTGCTCGAGGTCAACCCGCGGCTGACGACGTCGTTCGTGGGATTCGCCGGCACTGGCCGGGCCGGCCTCGTGCGGGCGATCATCGACGTGGCCGCGTGCCGCACCGTCGCCCTGCCCGATCTCGTTCCATCCCCCTTCTCGCTCTCTGAAGATGCCCCAGCCTGACCGGCCCCGATCCGACGTGCTCGCCCTCGACGTGGGCGGGGCCAATCTCAAGGCCGCCGACGGTCGGGGCTGGACGCACAGCGAGCCGTTCGCGATGTGGCGGGAATGGCGGCGGCTCCCCGATGCGGTCGCGCGGATCATCGGCACGGCCGGGCCGTGCCGGGTCGTCGCCACGATGACGGGCGAGATCGCCGACTGTTTTCCCTCGCGGGCCGCGGGCGTGGGCCACATCGTCTCGGCGATCGTCGCGGCCGCCGAGGCATCCGGCTGCGAGGAGCCGGGGATCTATCTGACATCCGGGCGGATCGTGCCGCCGCCGGACGCATGCGCACGGCCCCTCGAGGCGGCCGCATCCAACTGGCACGCGGTCGCCCGGCTCGCAGCCGCCCACGCCACGCATGACCGCGCCATGCTCATCGACATCGGTTCGACGACCGGTGATGTCGTGCCGCTCGTGGATTGCCGGCCGGCCCCGCTGGCTTGGGACGATCTCGGCCGCATGCTCTCCGGCGAGCTGGTCTACACCGGAGTCGAGCGGACGCCGCTGCCGGCGCTGGTGCGGTCGCTGCCCCACGGACGGCTTCGGCGGCCGGTGGCCAGCGAGCGTTTTGCCGATTCCCGCGACGTGTGGCTGCTGCTCGGCGGATTGGCCGAGTCGGCGGAATCCCGCGACACGGCCGACGGCGGTCCGCTCACCGTCGCCGCGGCCCGGGTCAGGATCGCCCGCACGATGCTCCTGGAGCCGGCCGATCTTTCGGAGGAAGACGCGGTTCGCGCCGCCCGTTGGTGTGCCGAGACGCAGGCGCGGACGGTCGCCCGCGCGGTCGATCGCGTGGCCCGGTCGTGCGGCTGGCGGCCGCGGGAGATCATCATCTCCGGGCACGGCGAGCGACTCGCGCTGCTGGCCCTCGCCCGCCTCGGCTGGAGCGTCGTCACGCGGTCGCTGCCGGAGACGCTCGGGGCGGGCGTGTCGCGTGCGGCACCGGCGCATGCGCTCGCCCTCATCGCCCGGAGGGAGTTGCCATGAGGCCCGCCTGGAACCGCGGCGTGGTCCGCGGCCCGATCGCCCACGCGGACGAGCGAGCCCCGTGGATCGTCAAGTTCGGCGGCAGCCTCCTGACACGACCGCGGTGGCCGGAGGAGTTGCGTGCCCTGCTCGCCGGGATGGCGGGGCCGGCCACGGTGGTGGTGGGAGGTGGGGCGGTCGTCGATGGACTGCGGTCCATCGACGCCGTCAATCCGCGGCCGGTCGAACTGATGCACCGGCTGGCGGTCGATGCCATGGGGCTGACAGCGCGGCTCGTCGCGGACGCGATCGGTGTCACCTGCTCCGCCGAGCCGGCCACGACGGGCCTGCCCGTGGTGCTCGACGCCCCGGCGTG
The DNA here is from genome assembly GCA_005789975.1 of Planctomycetaceae bacterium. Next base: position 5,477 of record SXWC01000101.1, on the reverse strand, counting down.
GCTCGGTCGTGGAGAGCGTTCAGCCGAACTCCCGGTCGGCTGGGACGTCACCAGCGATTCGATCTCCGCCGCGGTCGCCGTGTCGTGCGCCGCCCATCTGCTGCTGGTGAAAAGCGTCGCCCCGCCCCGCTCCGCACAGCAGCTCATCGAGCTCTCGGAAGCCGGCTGGGTCGATCCGCGGTTTCACGTCGTCGCGGCTCCCGTGACGGTGATCCACTGGGCCGCACCGATCTTGGACCCGGATTCTGCGGGCTGACGCGGTCAGTCCCACGAACATCCGGTGGAGGCGGCATCGGCCGGCCGGGCCGCGAGCGCCTGCGTCCGGACCGCGGTCACGTCGGCGGCCACCGCCGTGTTGGCGGCGAACTGCCAGGGCTGGAACTTCACACCCCCCGATGCCGAGAGCACCCAGTTGCCCCCCTTCTTGAGGCCCGTCGCGACCGTGGGCACGCTCGTGGGAACGTCGTATTTCGGCAGTGGCAGCGTGGCGGGGTCGATGAACGCGGCCAGGTCACAGCCGGCCCGCTTATCGAGCTGCCGACCGTGGATGAGGGCGGCCACGACCGCGAGGTCGATGCAGTTGGTGAGTTCGGCGAAAATCGGCTGCTTCGCGGCGAGCGCGTCGTAGTTGGCCGTCATCGCATCGCACCACCTGCGTGCCACCGCATCGGCGGGGGCCGCGGCCCGCTTCATGCCGTTGTCTCCGGCCACGTCGCTCTCGGTGAGACAGGTCATCCGCCGACCCGAGAGCCGCCAGGCGAGTTCGTCGGCATCGCGGGCGATTGGGTCGTAGGCCGCCTCCAGCCAAAACCGCGGCAACGCGGTGGCCCTGCCACCGGCGGGAACCATCGCGAGGTAGCTCGGCAGTTTTTCGAGGCCCGATCCCTCGAGGCCCATCCCGATCCGCTTCATGCGGTAGTCGGCCGCGACGAGAACCCGCGCGAATCGGCTGTCGGCGGGCACACCGGCGACGGTCACCCGTTGAGGACCGAGCGCCTCTTCCATGGCGGTGAAAAGTCCCTGCGGGTCGGCGGCCATCTTGGTCTGCCGACGGAGCAGATCCTGCAGCTTGGTGATGCCGTCGGGAGTCGGATCGATCGAACAGGTCATGCCCCCCGCGCGGGCCTTGTCGATGGCCCGCAACGCCACGACGAGATCCTCGAGATGCAGCGGTGGCCGCCGGCTCGTGGCCCCGACCACCGTGCCGGTCGCATCGACCGCGAGTGGTTCGGCCGGCCCCGAGAGCACGATGTCATGGTTGTCTGGATCGACGAAAACATGCTCGATCCGCTGGAGACCGCCGAGGAACACGACCTCAGGCGACAGGGGGACCGATTTCGTCATCGACTCCCGCACGGCGGCGGCGACGGCCTTGAGCGACACCTTCCTGGCTGCGCCGGCCTCGCCCGACCACTCCGCATCGGCGAGTGCCTTGGCCCGTTCGGCCGCGAGTGATTCGAGAGCCCCCGGCTCGAGGTTGCCGACGATGCCGTCGGCATCGACCGAGATGCCGCCCACGGCCTGGCCGCCGAACCCGAAGCCGCCGCCGCCGATCTGGGCCATGCCGCGGCCGGCAGGAAGTATGGCCATGGCAACGGCCACCGGGACGACGAAACGCACGCGCCAGAGGTTGGTCAGCGGATGCATGGCGAACATGGGAACCCTCGCTGAGGCAGGAACGATGGAAGGCGGGAAACCGGTCAAAAACCGGCTCCGATGCTAGTCCCGGCGGCGGATTTCGGCAAACCCGGTTCCAGCGGTCGATCAGGGATTTCGAGAGGCCCTCGCCAACCGGCCGGGGCTCGATCATGATGCGGGGGTTGGCAGCGGGTATCCCACGCCGAAACGGGGGCGCTCGCAGGTCCGCCACGGCACCCAGGCAGCCCGCATGCAGCCGGCACCCCAGTCTCATCTCCACGTGGTCGATCCCGTCGCCGGGGAGCGGGTGGTGCGGCTCGTGCCCGGCCGGCGGATCACGCTCGGTCGTGCGCCCACCAACGACATCGTCCTGCACGACGAGCGGGCCAGCCGCGTTCACGCCGAGATTCGGGCCGGGGACGACGGCTGGACCATCTGCGACCTGCAGAGTCGCAACGGCACCACCGTGAACGGGGAACCCGTGGCCGGCGACCGCCCCTTGGCGGCGGGCGATACGGTTCGAATCGGCTCGGTGCAGATGTCTTTCGGCACGGGTGATCCTCCCACCGGCGTCGCAACGGCCATGGTCGCCGCCACCGGCACGATCGCCGGCGACATGCCCGCCGCTGAAGCCGCATGGAAGGCCTCGATCACGCACCGCCGCGCCCGCAGCAGCCTGCTCGACGACATCAGCCAGTCGGCGGGAAGCGTGCCCCGCGTGGGTCGCGCGGCGGCCGAACTCTGCCGGCTCGCCTTCGCCCTCGCCAGCGCGAGTTCGGCCCCGGCCATCGCCCGCCTGGCCCTCGACACCGTTCTGCAGGGAACGGCCGCGACCCGCGGCCTCGTCCTCCTGGCATCCCGCCCCGGCGATGCCGCGCACGGCCAAATGGAGGCCGAGTCACTCACCGCGACCGCCTCGATCCCGGATCCCTGGCCCGCCCCCCTGCCCGTCGGAGTGGCCTCCGCCATCCTGGCCGCCAACGAGGCGGCGCTCGCCGCGGGCGATCCACGCACCGCCGGTCCTGCCGCGACGCTGGCCGCGCCGATCCGCTTCGCGGGCCTCCCCGTCGGCCTGATGCATCTCGAGGTGGAGCCGGGGGGCGGCCAGGCGACGCCCGACGACCTGGAGTTCGTCATGGCCGTCTGCGACGCCGTCGGCGTCGCCATCGAGAACCTCACCGCCAGGGAGGCGCTCTCGACGCGGCTGGCCAACGCCGCCGACGAAAACGAGCGGCTCCGCCGCAGGCTTGGTGAGGAGGCCAGCATGGTGGGGGCGAGCCCTGCCCTGCAGGGAATCCTCGGCCAGATGCAGCGGGTCGCGGCCACCAAGGCCACGGTTCTCGTCCGCGGCGAGAGCGGGGCCGGCAAGGAACTCATCGCCCGTGCGATCCACGAAGCGAGCGACCGCCGGGCCGGGGCCTTCGTCTGCCTCAACTGCGCCGCCCTTTCGGAAACGCTCCTGGAGAGCGAACTCTTCGGCCACGAAAAGGGCGCCGTCACCGGCGCGACTGAGCGGAAAATCGGCAAGTTCGAGTCGGCCCACAGGGGCACGCTCATGCTCGACGAGATCGGAGAGATGAGCCCCGCGATCCAGGCGAAGTTTCTCCGGGTGCTCGAGGGGCATCCATTCGAGCGGGTCGGCGGGAGCGGCCGCGTCCAGGTCGATGTGCGAGTGGTGGCGGCCACCAATCGTGACCTCGAGAAGGCGGTGGCGACGGGGGGCTTCCGCCGCGACCTCTACTTCCGCCTCAAGGTCGTGGAGATCCTCGTGCCGCCGCTGCGCCGTCGGCCCGAAGATGTCGAGCCGCTCGCCGAACACTTCCTCGGGCGGTTCGCCGCCGAGACGGGCCGAAAAATCCGCGGCTTCACCCCCGAGGCGCTCGAGGCGATGCGGGCCTACCACTGGCCCGGCAACATCCGCGAACTCCGCAACGTCGTCGAGCGGGCGGTCGTGCTCTCGCAGGAGGAATGGATCGACGTGCAGGATGTGAGCCTCAGCCACCTCGCGGTGCCGGGCGACACCGACAAGTCGGGGCTGGCGCGATCGGGGCCATTCGTTCCGACCACGATCGAGGAGGTCGAACGGCGACACGTCCTCGCCACCCTCGAGGCCGTGGGGGCCAACAAGACGAAGGCCGCCGCGATCCTCGGCATCGAGCGTTCGACGCTCGATCGCAAGCTCGCCAAGTGGGCGCGGACCTGAGCCCGCCCGCCGCGGGTGCCATCCCCGCCGCCCCGCGAGCGGAGGCTACTCAGAGACCGAAGTAGCGCTTCCACTCGGCGACACCCTCCGGCCCCGGCTCCGGAGGCTTGGCGTCGGCCGCCGGGCGGCCGCGGCTGCGGCGAAGTTCACGGGCCTCGGCGAGCCACTCCTCGCAGGAGACGGCCTTGGCCCGCCGGCGGCGGGCGGCGACCTGCAGCCGGCGATCGCTCGACACGACGATGAGATGCCCCGGAGAGGTGTCGTGTTCGACGAGTTCCTCGATCAACGAATCGGCGTCGGGATACTCCCGGGCGAACCAGACGCGGATTCCGCCGTGCGAGAGCCGCGCGGGCAGGCCGTCGGGGGCCCGGGCCGCGTCGAAGACCACGATCGTGTCGGCCGCCTTCTCGCCGAGCACGTCGAGGAGCATGTCGAGCAACGCGGCCCGCGACTGCTCGAATCCCCTCGGGCCACGCGTGGACCCGAAGACGCCCGAGGCATGCAGCAGGTTGTAGCCGTCGATGATGAGGGTCATCCTAAGACAGCCGGTATTTCACCCGTCCACCCACGATCGTGGTCACCGCCCTGCCCTGCAGCGTCCAGCCGTCGAACGGCGAGTTGACGCTCTTGGAGCGGAACGACGCCACGTCGACCCGCCACGAGAGGTTCGGGTCGATCAGCGTGATGTCGGCGACGGCGCCGGGGCGGAGCGTGCCCCGGTTGATGCCGAGAATCCTCGCGGGCAGCGTGCTCATCGCCTCGATCAGCCGCGGCCAGCCGATCCGGCCGGTGTTCACCAGCCGCGTCACCGACAGGCCCACCGCGGTCTCGAGGCCGAGGATGCCGAACGGCGCCCGATCGAGTTCGAGCATCTTCTTCTCACGGGCGTGAGGGGCGTGGTCGGTTGCGATGCAGTCGATCGTGCCATCGACGATCCCGTCGATGATCGCCTCGACGTCGGCCTGCGTTCGCAGCGGAGGGCTCATCTTGAAGTTGGAATCAAACCCGCGGAGGCTCTCGTCGGTGAGCGTGAAGTGATGGGGGCAAGCCTCCGCGGTGACGCGGGCACCCCGCTTTTTGGCCTCGCGGATCAGCGCGACCCCCCCTGCCGTGGAGACGTGCATGGCGTGGAGTCGGCCGTGGGTCACTTCGGAGAGCGCGATGTCGCGGCCGATCATCACCTCCTCGGCGGCGGCCGGCATGCCCCCCAGGCCGAGCACGAGTGAGACCAGCCCCTCGTGCATCACCCCGCCGCGGGAGAGTTCGAGCACCTCCTCGTGGGCGAGGATCGGCTTGTCGAACATCCGACAGTATTCAAAGGCCCGCCGCATCAGTTCCGCATCGTAGACCGGGGCGCCGTCGTCGCTGAACGCGACCGCCCCCGCCTCCACGAGTTGGCCGATCTCGGCGAGTTCCTTGCCCTCGCGATTACGGCTCACGCAGGCCACGACGAAGACGTTGCAGGTGTCGGCGCGGGCCGCCTTCTGGTGGATGAACTCGACGGCGGCCTGCGTGTCGATCGGTGGCTCGGTGTTGGGGATGCAGGCGACGCTGGTGAAGCCCCCGGCCACCGCGGCCTGCGTGCCGGTTTCGATCGTCTCGTCCTCCTCGCGGCCCGGCTCACGGAGGTGGGCAT
>SXWC01000100.1 GCA_005789975.1 Planctomycetaceae bacterium | reverse complement strand
TGATGGCGACATGCCGCGGAAGTCGGGCGTCATCGGCCGCGGACGAGACGGGGACGACGGCTTGGCTTGGGTCGTCCGCCGCCATCAGGCGTTGGCCGGCTGAAGGGGATGCCATGGCCGCCGCGTGCTCCCGGAATCGCGAATGATGGTCTGATCACGGTCTGGACCCACCGACACGATCGACACGGGCCTGCCGAGGAGTTCCGCGATCCGATCGACGTACCGGCGGGCGTTGGCCGGCAGGGAATGCTCGTCGCGCACGCCGTCGAGTTCCTCCGGCCAGCCCGGCAGGGTCTCGGAGAGGGGCACCGCACGCTCGAGATCGCCGATCTGGCTCGGAAACTGCGTCGTCCGCCGGCCGTCGATCTCGTAGGCGGTGCAGATTTTCAGTTCGTCGAGGCCGCCGAGCACGTCGAGCAACATCACCGCGAGTTCGTCGACGCCGGAGAGCCGTGCCGTGTAGCGGGCGGCAACGGCGTCGAACCAGCCGCAACGGCGGGGCCGCTTCGTCACGGTGCCGTACTCACGGCCGCGTTCGCGGAGATGCATTCCGGTCGCATTGTCCTGCTCCGTGGGGAGCGGTCCGCCGCCGACACGCGTCGAATAGGCCTTCACCACCCCGATCACGCGATCGATCCAACGACCGGGCACGCCCGATCCGCTCGCCACGCCCACGCCCGACGAGTTGCTGCTCGTCACGAAGGGAAACGTGCCGTGGTCGATGTCGAGGAGGGCACCCTGCGCGCCCTCGAAGAGCAGACGGCTCCCCTGCTCGACGGCATCGAGCAGGTAGGCGTTGGTGTCGGCGACGTGGGGCCGCAGCCGCTCGGCGTAGGCGGCGTATTGGGCGTGGATCGCGGCGGCGTCGAGCGGTGCCGCGGTGCCGGAGGGCCAGCTGGAGAACAGCCGGTTCTTGAAGTCCACCACGTGTTCGACCTTCGCGCGGAAGTCGTCGCGGTAGAGGTCACCCAGCCGGATCGCGAGCGCCCGGCCCACCTTGTCGCGGTAACAGGGCCCGATGCCCCGGCCCGTGGTGCCGATCGCTCCGCCGCCGGAAAGACTTCCGTCCAGCAGGCGGTCTTCGACGACGTGCCAGGGAAAGACGACGTGCGCCCGATCGCTGAGTTGGAGCTTGCCTTCCATCCGGATGCCCCGCGACTCCAGGCCGTCCATCTCCTCGAGAACCTTGGCCGGGTCGAGAACCACCCCTCCGGTCACGACGCAGGCGACCCGGTCGCGGAGGATGCCGCTGGGGATGATGGAGAGTTTCCAGGTCTGGCCGCCGGAGACGACGGTGTGACCGGCGTTGGCACCACCCTGGTAACGGACGACGATATCGTGGTCTTCCGTGAGGATATCGACGAGCTTGCCTTTGGCCTCGTCGCCCCATTGCAGACCGATGACGCAGGTGCCGGGCACGGTTCAGAAGTCCTCTCGACGTGGAAACGACGGAGGCGTGAAAGCCGCGACCTCCTGTGAGAGTCTAAAACCGCCGGAAAACCGGTCAAGGCGGCCCGGTTCGCGGGCAGCGGCATCGGCTCAACCGGCGGAATGACCGCGACGTCGTCGCCCCAGGGCCAGCGCCAGCGCTCCGCCTCCGCAGGCCGCCGGCCAGGCGTTTCCAATCCAGATCGCGGGAGTGGTCGCGTCGAGGAGCGGCACGTCGGCCGCCAGCACGCCACGTGTCTGCGGCTCGAGCATCGCGAGCACCCTGCCGGTGGGCGAGATCAGGCAGGTCTCGCCCGTGGCCGCGCAGCGCAGCAGGCAGCGCCGGCACTCGACGGCCCGCAGCTGGGCGAGCATCCGATGCTGCGCGAGTGTCAGCGGCTGCGTGAACGCCGAACCGTTGATCAGTGACACGAGCACGGCGGCCCCTGCCCGCGCGAGCGAATGGGCGGCCTCCGGCACCATGTCCTCGTAACAGAGCATCACGCCCAGTCGCGGCCCGGTGCCGCACTGCAGGACACACGGCTCGCTGCCCGCGGTGAACTCGTCCGCCATGGGGAAGTAGAGCGAGATCTCCGGCACGAAGCCGCTGCCCGGCAGGTATTCGCCGAAGGGCATCAGGTGCCGTTTGTGGTAGCGGCCCCGGATGGTTTCCGTGGTATCGATCAGGATGCCCGTCTGGTGCAGGGACTCCGGCCGGTCCGGATGGCCCCTGTAGGTCTTTCCGCCGAAGAGCAGCGGGCAGGCGGGGGCGGCGAGCGGCCGCAGGCCACGATACGGCGCTCGTGAGTGCCCGGCGACGCGATCGGCGTCCGCGAGCGAGTCGAGCGTCGCCTCGTAGGAGCCGCCGCTGCACTCCGGCCAGCAGACGAGATCCGGCACGACCGCCGTGGCGGAGCAGCCCGCGCGGGTGAGCCTCCGCAGGGCGTCGATGCCATCCTCGTCCTCGGGGTTGGCCTGAACGAGCAGGACGGAGCAGGTCGCCGCCTTGGCGACGCGGTCGTCCCAGGAGTTCAGCGCAGCGCTGCCGTAGACCAGATTGGCGGCACACACGGCGATGGCGAGCAGGCTGATCGGCGGCGGGGAGATCGAGGGGGGCCGGCCTCGTGAGACCGCCGGTGAACCGTGGTATCGAGTGACGCCCGTGTGGATCAGCCATGCGATCGCCCCTGCGTGTGCATGGAGGACGAAGGTCGCTGACTCCGGACCCAGGAGGTCAACCGACTGGATGACGACAGGCCACCCGACCTGCGCGTACCCGAGTTTCCAGGGGAAGACCGCGGGGACGAACGCTTCGGTGAAAGTGCCGGTCAGGGCCGCCGGCAGCCACGCGGTGCGGGGATCGCGGGTGATTCTCGCGGCGAACCAGATCGGCATGGCCAGCCGGGCGGCATCCCAGAGCACGAGCGGCGTGGCGACCAGGAGGCCGGTCCGTTCGTCCGCGTTCATCGCGGCGGCGAGCGCCTGCGGCGCCCAGTGAAACGCGATCGCGATCGCCGCGACCGCCGAGGCCAGGGTCCACGCCTCGCCCCGCCAGCCGCGGACGTGGTCGATGAGCAACAGCGCGACGGCCACACCGAGCCATTCGCACCACACCAGTCGCGGGTCGAGCCACGGCGCGGCCAGGAAAACGGCGACCGCACCAGCCGCCGTGGCCGAGGCCAGCGCCCGCGTGACCGACCCGAGCAAGCCTCTCGTCATGCCCTGATTGCATCCTGTGTTTCGCGGCCCGTGGAAAAAGTCTTCCATGACCTTTGTCCACGTGAAAAACGCCGGCGAGCGGGCGGCTCAGTACTTCGGCACGATTTCGACCGTCGGTCCCGGCGAGAAGATCTTCGCGTAGGCGATCTTCCCTTTGCGGACCGAGTAGGCGACCGTGTCGTCGGGCGGCGGCAGCAGCCCCGCCGGGGGAACCGAACTGGCGTCGATGACCGCGATGGTTCCGTTTCCGGACGGCACCGGATAGAAGATCGCCCTGCTGCTGGGAGCGAGCAGGACGGCACCGAGCCGCTTGGCATCATTGACCGTGACCGGTGTCGCGAACCCCTGGGGAATGATCACGACATACGTCGGGATCGCGCCGACGTTCTGGATCTTGACGTTGGCGGTCTTCTTGACACCGACCGCGCCGCCGGTGGCGCCGGCCTGCGCCGTGGAAGCGACGAGGAAGCCCATGGCCACGACGGCCAGGGCGGCGAGACATTTTCTGCGAAACATGGGTGACCCCTTCGAGGAAAAACAACCGAGCAAAACGCCTGGACCGAAGTGGCTTCGGTCACGGCGGATGGTGTCGCGATCCCTCGCGGCGGACGGTCGCAACGCGCGGCCGCCCGCCACCGCACGTTGCGGAGGCGATCACTTGTCCGCCCGGGACGAGGCGTCGGCCTCGCCGCCGTTGCGGGTGCAGATCGCCGCCAGAACGCGCGGCTCCGTCATGTCGGTGAGAAAGGCGACGCGGCCGTCGGCAAAGGCGGTCTGGGCCCCGCCGACGTGGTTGCTCGCGATGTCGCTGCCGCGGGTGTTGATGAACGACGCGCTCTGCGCGAAGCAGTTGATCCGCGCCCAGCGGCCGGTCGCGTTGGGATCGTCGGCCGGCTCCCCGGCGATGCCGCGATCGACCGCCTCCGCGACGAGCAGCGTCTGGCCGAGGCCGTCGGTCACGGACGCCGCCCGTGCCGGCCGATGATCGGCATCGACGGCGAAGAGGATGCCGTTGGTGAATCCGGCCGGGCCCGCGAACGGGACTCCTTCCTCGACGATCCACGATCCCGCGACGCCGCCGTAGTCGGCTTTGCCCACCGATGGCACGATGCCGCTCGGGCAGGCGTAGATCGAGACGGCCTGATCGGATGCGATGTCGTTGCCACCGGGGGCGTCCCAGCGGATGGCGTAGTTGATCCGCGAGGCCAGGCCCTGTTCTTCGATGGAGGGGAGGATCACCGACGACCAGGCGTGCTGCGTGCCTTCCGGCAGGCCTGGTTCGTGCGGTGTCGCGTCGGAACCGGCGGGAAACGACCGGCGGGCCGACTCGTAGGAGCCGACGCCGAGGGCGATCTGCCGGATGTTGTTTCCGCACGTGATCAACCGAGCCGATTCGCGGACCCGCTGCACGGCCGGCAGCACCAAGCCCACGAGCGTCCCGAGGATCGCGATCACCACGAGCATTTCCACGAGCGAAAACGCCCGCCGCCGCGGAATGAGCCATCCGTGGGGGCTCTGCGAACGAACGGGAGCGATTGGAGGTATCATCGGCACGAAAGTCCGTGAGAACCCATGGGAAGCCATGGAAAACCATGGGCCGGCGGCCCCCCCAGGAACGCCTCGGCGAGGGGACCCGCAGCATGCGCGGCGGCCAACCCTACGTCCCGGTGGACCGGAGGCAACGGAGCCGGCGAAAACATCCGATTCTCCCGCACTGAGTTCATTCAGACACCTGGCACGTCAAGACGCTCCCCACCCCGGGCGGCGTGCCGCTCCCCACACCGCCTCATGAAACAGCACCCCGGACAAGCCCATCACGTGACCCCCGCCGAACGCGGCCAGACCCTCGCGGCGTTCCTGCGGAGCCGGCTCGGCGGGGCGAGCTGGTCGCGGGTCCAGAAACTGGTGCGGTCGCGGCACGTGCTGGTCCACGGCAACGTCTGCATCGACGCCGCCCGCCGGCTCAAGGAGGGAGAGGTGGTGAAGGTGCTCGAGGTCGCGGCCGCGGCGCCGCCGAAGGCGGATGACGTGAAGGTCGTCCACGTCGATGACGACGTGGTGGTGGTCGACAAGCCGACCGGAGTGACCACCACCAGGCACCACGAGGAGCTCTCGTGGCCCGCCCGCCGCAAGCAGATGCAGCCCACCCTCGAGGAACTGGTCCCCGACGCGATCGGCCGGCACCTCGCGGCCCGCTACGGATCCGTGGCGGGCCGTCCCGCTCCGAAGCGCCGGCGGATCCCGCCCGTGAGCGCGGTGCATCGGATCGATCGCGAGACGAGCGGCCTCGTCGTCTTCGCCCGCAATGTGCCGGCGAGCCGCATCCTCGCGGAACAGTTCCGGATGCACACCACCCACCGGCGCTATCTCGCCATCGTCGTCGGCCGTGCCAGGGCCAGAACGATCACCTCCAACCTCGTCCGCGACCGCGGCGACGGCCGGAGGGGGAGCGGCGAGGGAGAAGACGGCAAGGAGGCGACCACGCATGTCACTCCCGTGGAGCATTTCGGCGACGATTACACGCTCGTCGAATGCCGCCTGGAGACGGGCCGCACGCATCAGATCCGAATCCACATGTCGGAGAGCGGGCATCCCTTGTGCGGCGAGCGGGTGTATGCGTCGTCGCGCCGCGACGGCAAGCAGGACGAGTCGCGGGCACCGCGGGTGATGCTGCACGCGGCCGAGCTCGGCTTCGTGCACCCGGTCTCGGGCGAGGAGTTGCGGTTCACGAGCCCGCTTCCCGCCGACATCCGCCGTGTGCTCGCCTGGCTCCGCAAGGCCTATCCCCCGCAGTAGTCGCACCCGCGGCGGTATGGAGCGGGGCCACCCCCGGCGATCGACCGCTCAATACCCCTCGTTGCCGGCCCGCGTCGCCAAGCCGCGCCAGGTGTCGGCGTCGATGTTGTCTTCCACAAAACGTACCGAGCCGTCGGCCATGCCGACATTCACGCCGGCCCCATGCCGGCTCCGCGCGGATCGCCAGCCGTAACCGGCATACATTCTGGTGAGGTCGGGCGAGCTCATGAGAGCCGCGAGGCAGTCCATCACCTCGCTGTTGGGGCCGCGGGCGTGGTTGTAGAGCGTCGTGCGGTATTCGCCGTTGGCCCAGGAAAAGCCCCGCAGGTCGGTGAAGTTGTAGTAGAAGGGCCGGCCGCAGGCCGGCTCCGTGAGCGGCGCCGTGAAGGTGAAACCATAGCCGGTGGCGGCGTCGATCGAGCCGCGGTTCCGCTCGCCCTTGGGACCGGCGCCGAGGATGCTTTCCGAGAAGGCGACCGTCTTGGAGAGGCCGTCGGTCACGTCGCCGGGCCGAGTTCGCGAGTTGATGCCGTAGATGCCGTCGGTCTCGAAGGGCGTGCCGCCGCCGCCGCCGCTGCCCGTGCAGCCCGCGTAGTTGGTGGGCCCGAAGAGATCCGAGACGGGGCCGCCCACGTCGCTCGGGCAGAGGAAGAGCGGCACCGTCAGCTTCACGATCGATTTGTTCTGCGGGGCGACGGAGTCGGGCGTGAGCCCGGTGTAGAGCGGCACGGTGAGGTCGAGCCCGCGGAGCAGTTGCTCCTGCTCGTAGTAGGGAGAGAGGTGTGCGAGCACCGACCAGCGGAAGAACTGGTGGGGGAAGTCGGGCCGCTGATCCCACTGCCGTGATTCGGCCCCGATCGGAAACCGGCCGCGGCCCGATTCGTGGTTGGCCGCGGCAAGGCCGAGTTGGCGGAGGTTGTTGGTGCAACTCGTCCGCCGCGCCGATTCCCGGGCCGACTGCACGGCCGGCAGCAGCAGCCCGACGAGCGTGGCGAGGATCGCCACGACCACGAGCAGCTCGACGATGGTGAAACCGGCCCGCCGAATCGTCATGCCTGCTGACGGCGGCCGCCACGCCGCATGGCCCGCCAGACGATGGCGATCAGGCCGCCGGCCGCGATCGCGGCCGTGCCCGGTTCCGGGACGGCCGCGACGGTCGCGATGCCGCCGATCTGACCAAGGCCCGAGGCGTACGTGCCCAGCAGGGTGCCGTCGCCCCCGAACTGGTAGATGTTGCCCGATCCCGACGGACTGCCGGCGAGCAGGCCGCCATCGGCGAGCAGGGCCAGGGCGCCCACCTCGAACGAGCTTCCGGTGGAGGCGAAGGGCGTGGTCACGTCGGTGGCCAGATTCGTCCGCAGGATCGTGCCGTTCATGATGCTCGCCGTGTAGAGCGTGGAGCCGCTGATGGCGATGCCGGTCGGTCCGGAGAGGCCGCTCGAGCCGCTCGCGATCACCTCGCCCAGGAAAGAGCCCGCCGCATCGAACCGGCTCACCGGGCCGCTGGCGGTCCCCGTGCCGAAGCTGTAGGTCTGGTTGGACACGTAGAGCCGGCCGTCCGCGGCGAGCGCCACCCCGGGGCTGCTCGCGAGGCTGCCACCCGTCGTGTAGTCGCTTACGGAGATCGTACCGCCGGTGGCGTTCGAGACCCGGACGATCGGCCCGGTGTTGCTGAAGAAGGGATTGCGTCCGACGAGCAGATCGTTGCCCTGGAAGGCGAGGCTGCCGGGGAATACCTCGAAGCCACCGAAGGCGACGACGGTGGAGAGGGTGAGGGTCGCCGGCTCGAACCTCGAAACCCGCGGCGCGAACGTCGCCCCGTCGCCGTCCTCGCCGATGTAGACGTTGCCGTCGGGGCCGATCGCCACGGCGCCGGGCTTGACGAGCGAACCCGATCCGGTGAGCAGCGTCCGTGTGCCGGCGGGGTTGGTGGAGTCGTACCGCACCAGTTCACCGGTCGTGAAGCTGACCACGTAGACCGTGTCGGCGCGGGACGGGCCCGCGATGGCGGCGAGCGCGAGGGCGAAGAGGCAGTGTGCGAAGCGGCGGGGCATGATGATCTCCGGGAAACGGCTGATCGGCTCCAATCGGGAGCGGCGATCACGGGCTTGATGAACGGACGATGCGGGGAGGGACGCGGCAAAGCCCGGCTGGGCATCGGCGTCGGCATCGAAAAACCGTCGGTCCGGCGAGCGGAGCGACGGTCGGAGGTTCAGCAGCGGTTCCTTCGGAGACGGAAGTCGGCCGGAGCGGTCATTTCCCGGAAGTTCCGTGATTCTAAAACGGTGAGCGGCCGTTGCAACAGCCCACGGCAGCTTCGCCGGCGGCCGGGGGAAAACAACCGTCGCCGCAAACTGCCCGACTAGGATTCGAACCTAGACAAAGGGAACCAAAATCCCTTGTGCTACCGTTACACCATCGGGCAAAGGCGTTTTCAGGCCGTCCATGGTAGACGATTTTGCGGGGGGCGTGGAGCGTGTGAAACTCGGGCCAGGACGCGAGAACCCCTGGGCACGGCGTCCGTAAGCCGTGGCGTCGGCTACTCAGGGCTTCCTGACGGAGAGCATGGCCCGCGGGTGACCCTCTCGATTGCAGATCGTGAGGAGCCGGTCGGGGGCACGCGCAGAAGCCGGGGAATCTTTGCGACTCACGAGACGCGCCCAGTCGGCCATGCGGGCATCCTGTAGCAAAAATCCCCCGGCGCCGAGCATGTCACCGCCGGCGAACCAATCCGGCACCATCTCGAAGCGACCCGCATACCCCGCGCTCGCGCTTGGGGCTTCCTGACGGAGGCGGCGCTCAGGGCTCGACGCTCCCGGCCGATTCACCGGCTGCGCGGGCCAGTTTGCTGGTCACCGCGAACGACAACTGCTCCAGTTCGATCGCCAGATCGACGCCCACGTTTTGCACATGGGGCGGCAGCGTGAGCGTGACGGGGGCGAAGTTGACGATCCCCTCGACGCCCGCGGCGACGAGTCGGTCGGCGGCCTCCTGGGCCCGTTCCACCGGCACCACGATCATCCCGAGGCGGATTCCCTTCTCGCGAACGGTCGCGGCGAGTTCATCGATGTGCTGGATGCGGATGCCCTGGATCATCTGCCCGACCTTCGCCGGATCTGCGTCGAAGGCGGCCGCGATCGCGAAGTTCTGGCGGCCGAAGCCGCGGTAGCCGAGCAGGGCCTGGCCGAGATTGCCCGCTCCGACCATCGCCACGTTCCAGGAGTGGTTGGTGCCGAGAATGTCGCGCATCGCGCGGATGAGTTCTTCGCAGCGGTACCCCACGCCGGGGTAGCCGAACTGGCCGAAGAATCCGAGATCCTTCCGGACCTGGGCGTCGCTGAATCCGAGCAGCGTGCCCAGCTGGCTCGAGGAAATCGTCTGTTGTCCCGCCGCCACGAGCCGCTGGAGCTCGCGCAGGTAGAGGCTCAGGCGGCTCACCACCACCTTGGGAACGGATGCGTCTGAGGGGAGGTCTGACGACTGGAGCGGCTGCTGTCGCTGGTCCGTCATGGGAAGAGTCTGCCGGTGAACCTGCCAGAAACCCGGGTGCGACTGTACCGGTGGCGCGGGGAATAGCCAAGGAATCGCCTCGCGGGGCCGCGTGGCTGACGGTTGTAACGCGCCTGGGGCACTGGAAAAGCGGGAGCGGTTGCGTCAACGAGTCAACCTGCGGGGAGTTTATGGACGATCTTTGAAGGTGTGTGGAGATGGGCTGCCATCGCCCCACCCCAGCGTTTCGTTTCCCGGAACTTTCCCCAGTGCAGGAGGCCTCCTCAACAGAGGTGGCAGACATGAAAAGGAAGTGGTTCGCCTGTTTGCTGGCGCTCGCAAGTATCGTGACCTCGGTCCATCGGGCCGACGCCGCGTATTGCGGGCTCGCCAGCTTCAAGCACGGCGGCGTGAAGATGACGACGGTCAGCTTCGCGAGCGCCCGTGCAGCGTGTTCGAGTTGTGATTCGTCCGATGAGCCGAGCTGTGGTGCCGCACCTTCGTGCTGCGGTACCCGGCTGGTCAAGGACGTCGTTTACGAGCAGAAGCAGTACACCTGCTACAAGACGGTCTGCGAGAAGGTCGTCGAGCAGCGGGAGATCGACTGCGTCCGTTACGAGACGGAAAAGTCGTTCAAGGAGGTCGAGTACACCGTCTGCAAGCCGGTGTGGGAGAACCGTTCGCGGACCATCAACTACACCGTCTGCAAGCCGGTGTGGGAGACGGTCGTGAAGGAGATCCCCTACACGGTCATGAAGCCCGTGTACGAGACGAAGACCCGCGAGATCCGGACGACCGTCTGCAAGCCGGTCTACGAGACGATGACGAAGGAGATCCCCTACACGGTTTGCAAGCCGGTCTACGAGACCCGTGAGCAGTGCTACACGGTCATGAAGCCCTGCTACGAGACCAAGACCCGGGAAATCCGCACGACCGTCTGCAAGCCGGTCTACGAGACGATGACGAAGGAGATCCCCTACACCGTCTGCAAGCCGGTCTATGAGACCCGCGAGCAGTGCTACACGGTGATGAAGCCGGTGTATGAGACCTGCACCAAGCAGATCCCCTACACGGTCTGCAAGCCGGTCTACGAGACCCGCGAGCAGTGCTACACGGTGTGCAAGCCGGTGTACGAGACGATGACGAAGGAAATCCCCTACACGGTCTGCAAGCCCGTGTACGAGACCCGTCAGCGGACCTACACGGTGTGCAAGCCGGTGTACGAGACGATGACGAAGGAGATCCCCTACACCGTCTGCAAGCCGGTCTACGAGACCCGCGAGCAGTGCTACACGGTGTGCAAGCCGGTCTACGAGACCCGGACGAAGGAGATCCCCTACACGGTGTGCAAGCCGGTGTACGAGACCCGCGAGCAGTGCTACACGGTCTGCAAGCCGGTGTACGAGACCTGCACGAAGGAGATCCCCTACACGGTGTGCAAGCCGGTGTACGAGGAGCGGCAGGAGACCTACACGGTCTGCAAGCCGGTCCGCGAGGTCTGCACGAAGGAGATCCCCTACACGGTGTGCAAGCCGGTGTGGGAGACCCGCGAGCGGGACGTCTGCCGGACGGTCTGCAAGCCCGTGCACTTCACCAAGACCATCAAGGTCTGCAGCGGCCGTTGGGAGACGGAGTGCTGCGAGATCCCCGGTCCGGTGGTGAAGCGGTGCGTGCGTGAGCCCGGCCACTGGGAGTGCGACCCCTGCACGGGCAAAAAGTGCTACGTGCCGGGCAAGGCCTGCCTGGTCGAGGAGCAGTGCCCGCCGCGGACCATCACCAAGAAGGTCTGGGTGCCTTCGGTGTGCGAGAAGGAGATCGCCTGCGTCCGCTACGAGAACGAGACCGTCGTCGAGAAGCAGTGCTACAAGGTCTGCAAGACGGTCTCGGAGCAGCGGGTGAAGACCTGCACCTACACGGTCTGCCGGATGGTTCCGGAAGAGCGGGTGCGGTGCTACAAGGTGTGCAAGATGGTGCCCGAGCAGCGTGTCCGCACCTGCTCGTACCAGGTGTGCAAGATGGTGCCCGAGCAGCGTGTCCGCACCTACCAGGTGTGCCGCATGGTCCCCGAGCAGCGTGTCCGCACCTGCTCGTACCAGGTGTGCCGCATGGGTCCGGAGCAGCGGGTCCGCACCTACCAGGTGTGCAGGATGGTTCCCGAGCAGCGTGTCCGCACCTGCTCGTACCAGGTCTGCCGCATGGTTCCGGAGCAGCGGGTCTGCACCTACCAGGTGTGCCGCATGGTCCCCGAGCAGCG